>JAQBQI010000363.1 GCA_028287085.1 Myxococcaceae bacterium | reverse complement strand
CCGCGGCGACGTGATCACCGCGGCGCGCGGCACCGAGGCGCGCGAGACCCTCGGGCGCCTGCTCGATCCGGGCTTCTACTACGTCTACGTGCGCGACGGCGGCCAGGGGAACCGCGCCAACTTCGAGCTGCGCGCCCGCACCAACGTCATCGGCGCGCCGTAGCGACGCGCGTGGCGTTGCGTCCGCGGGGCAATTCCGTTTAGCCCTCCAGGGAAGACCGATGTTGCACCCACGCCTGCTGATGGTCGCCCTGCTCTCCCTCGCCTGCACCCGCCGCGGATCGGAGGACGAGGCCCCCGCGACGGTGGCCCCCGCGCCCGCGCCGACGCTCGCCCCCGTCGCGCCGGTGCAGCCGATGCCGGCGCCGGTGCTGCAACCGACGGCCGCGCCCGCGGCCGACACCCCCTCGCTCGAGCAGCGCGTGACGATGGTCGAGCAGCGCGCCGCCGCGCTCGAGCAGCAGGTCGCGGCGCTCCAGCAGGCGCAGGCGGGCACGCAGCAGCAGCTCGCCCAGACGCAGCTCGAGCTGCGCCAGACGCAGGCCCAGGTGGCCGCCATGCAGAACCAGGCGCGCGGCGCGCGGCGGCGCATCAACGACATGATGCAGGGCCAGCAGGGCCAGTGAGCGCCGCCACCCCCGCCGCCACCCCCGCCGCCACCCGCCGCCACCCCCGCCGGCGCTTGTTTTCTCGCTGATTTCGGGCGGCACGCCGCTTGGGATGGGGCGGCGTCATGTCCAACTCCGCCGCCAACGACAACCAGTCCCCGCGCCGCTCTCGACCGCTGCCCCGGCGCCGGAGGTTCGCCCTCGACGCCCTCAGCGACGCCGAGGTGCTGAGCCTCGCGCTCGGCCGCGGCCGCGGGGGCCTCTCCGCCGACGCCCTCGGGCGCCACCTGCTCGCGACCCACCACGGGCTGCGCGGCCTGCTGCGCGCGGGCGCCGGCTCGCTCGCGCTCGACGTGGGCGCCCACCAGGCTGCCCGCCTGCTCGCGACCTGGGAGCTCGCCCAGCGCGTGCGCGCCGCCCCGCCGCCGCGGCGGATGCCCTTCACGTCGAGCCGCGACATCGTGCGGCACTGGTCGCCGCGCATGGTCGACCTGCCCGACGAGTGCGTGGTCGCCGTGGTGCTCGACGTGAAACAGCGCCTCGTGGCCGAGCGCGTGCTCGCCAACGGCACGCCCGCGGGCGTCGCGCTCGGCGTGCGGGAGGTCTTCGCGCTGGCCGTGCGCGAGGGCGGCGCGTCGATGGTGCTCGTGCACAACCACCCCTCGGGCGACCCCACGCCGAGCCCCGAGGACGCCGAGTTCACGCGCCGCGTCGCGGAGGTCGGCGCCGCCATCGAGCTGCCGCTGCTCGACCACGTCATCGTCGGCCGCGACGGGTCGTTCTCCTTCCTCGACGCGGGGCTGTTGAAGTCCGCGCTCTGAGGCGCTTGACACCGCGCGGGTCGCGTGTTTGTTTCCGCCGCCCGATCGAGGAGTAATACCGTGAAGCGCACCTATCAACCGAGCCGCGTCCATCGTACCCGCACCCATGGCTTTCGCGCCCGGATGGCGACCGCCGGCGGTCGCACCGTCCTGAAGAACCGCCGCGCCAAGGGCCGCAAGCGGCTCTCGATCACTAACTACAAGAAGTAGTCGGCGCCGACCGCGTCCCCGCCGCCGTCCCCTCACCTCCCATTCCCAAAGACCCTCTCCAACCGCCCATGAGCGCGGGCTTCGACAAGTCCCGGCGCATCTTGCGGCGCGACGAGTTTCTCGCCACGCAGAAGAGCGGCCGGCGGCTGCACGCCCCGCACCTGGTCGTCATCGTGCGCGAGCGCGGCGACGACCAGCCCGCGCGGCTCGGGCTCGTCACCAGCAAGAAGACCGGCAACGCCGTGCGGCGCAACCGCGTGCGGCGCGTGCTGCGCGAGGTCTTCCGCCTGCACCCCGAGCTCTTCCCCGCGGGCTGCGAGGTCGTGGTCATCGCCCGAGAATCGTGCCCCGCGCTTGCATTTGCCGAAGCGTGTGCGGAGATTCGCGCGGCCTTCGCCCGGCGCCGCGGCGGTGATCGCACCCCCAAGGCCCCGGCGCCCTCCACTCCGCCACGCGCGGGAGGTGCCGCGACGTGATCCGCTCCCTGCTCCTATTACTGCTCCGTGTATACCGCGCGACCCTCTCCCCGCTGCTGGGCAACGTCTGCCGCTTCGAGCCGTCGTGCTCGCGCTACGCCACCGCCTGCGTCGAGCGCTTCGGCGCGGCGCGGGGCTCGTGGCTCGCGGCGCGGCGCCTCGTGAAGTGTCACCCGTTCCACCCCGGCGGCTATGATCCCCCGCCCCAACTCCCCTGCCACTGCGACGCCCACGCGTCGCCGGACGGTCGTCGATGAAAGATAACCTGCGCACCCTCGTCTTCCTCCTGATCGGGGGAGTGGCGATCTGGTTCTTCACCCAGCGAAACCAGCACCACCCGACGCCCTCGCTGCGCAACGCCGCGCCGCCGCCGACGGAGATCGGGCGCCTCACCGAGCAGACCTTCCACGTGCGCAGCCCCCTCACCCGCGAGCCCGCGCGCTCGGGCTTCGACGCCGAGGTGACCACCCGCTCGGGCGGCCTGCGCTCGGTGCGGCTCAACGGCGCGCAGTTCGCCATGCGCCAGGCGCCGGCCGACCCGCACACGGGCGCCCGCGGCGCCGACCACCGCATGAACCTCGCCTCGACCTGGAACGAGGACCTGCTCTCGCTGCGCACCGAGCTCACCGTGAAGCGCGGCGAGGACTCCGTGGTGCCCGCGTACCAGGACTTCACCGGCCGGCAGGTGAGCGACAGCGAGGTCGAGCTGACCTGGACGGGCAACGACGTCGAGGTCGTGCGCTCGTACCGCTCCGACCGGCCCTTCGTGCTGGACATCGAGACGCGGGTGACCAACCGCGGCGCGCCGGTCAACGTCGAGGCGCGCGTGCCCGTGTACCAGTGGGTGCTCCGCGAGGACGAGAACGGGAAGTTCTTCCAGCGGCCGTGGCAGGTCGCCGAGGGCATCTGCCGGCACGGCACCGAGCTGTACCGCGAGGGCCGCGACAAGCTGCTCGAGCGCCGCCCCGAGGACGCCCTCGGCGGCGCGGCGACCTTCGTCGCGCTGGGCAACACGTACTTCGAGCTCGCGGTGGTGCCGCGCGGCAACGGCGAGGCCCGCTGCCGGCTCTTCGCCGAAGACCGCGTCGCCGCCCCGGGGCAGGACCCGCTGGGCAGCGTCTACGGCGCCTCGATCGGCTGGGCCCGCGCGTCGCTCGCGACGGGCGAGACGCAGCGCTACCAGGCGACCGTGTACCTCGGCCCGAAGGAGCCCGACACCCTCGCCGCGGTCACCTCCGACCGCCGGCTCACCGACACGGTGAACCTCGGGTTCTTCTCGTTCATCGCGCGGCAGCTGCTGCGCTACCTGCGCTTCCTCCACAGCATCGTCGGGAACTGGGGCGCGGCGATCATCCTGCTCACGGTGAGCATCCGCGTGGCCCTGCTGCCGCTGCTCGCCAAGTCGATGAAGTCGATGGCGATGATGGCGAAGCTCAAGCCCGAGCTCGACGACATCAACAAGCGCCTCGCCGACAACCAGGAGGCTAAGACCCTCGCGACGATGGAGCTGTACCGCAAGAACGGCGTCAACCCGCTCAGCGGCTGCTTCCCCCAGCTCGCCCAGCTCCCCATCTGGTGGGCGCTCTACACCACGCTCCAGACCTCGGTGGAGCTGTTCCACGCGCCCTTCGTCTTCTGGTGGCACGACCTGTCGGCGCCGGACCCGTACTACGTCCTGCCGCTTGTGCTCGGCGCGATCATGTTCCTGCAGCAGAAGCTGATGCCGCCGCAGGGGATGGACCCCGTGCAGGCGAAGATGATGACCTACTTCTTCCCGATCTTCCTGACGGGCATCTCGCTCTTCCTGCCGTCGGGCCTCGCGCTCTACATGCTCGTGAACTCGTGCCTCGGCGTGCTCCAGCAGTGGTACACGAAGAAGCAGATGGATCTGCACAGGTCGGGCACCGGCACCGGTGGCGGCGCGGCGATCCAGGTGAAGACCCTGACCGGAGACAACCGTGGTTGACCTGAACGACCCTTCCGCCCGCCGCCCCCTCGACCCGCGCGCCATCGACGCCGCCAGCGTGTTCCTCAAGGACACCGTCATCGCGATGGGGCTCGACGCCGACGTCAACGTCCGCGAAGAGGGGGGCGACACGGTGCTCGAGCTCAGCGGGCCCGACGCCAAGCACCTCGTCGGCAAGAAGGGCGTCACCCTCGACGCCCTCCAGCTGCTCGCCAACCGCGTCGCCACCAAGACCGTCGCGGGCGACCGCGCGAGCCTCGTGGTCGACGCCGACGGCTACCGCGCCAAGCGCGAGCGCACCCTCACCACCATGGCCCAGGAGCTCGGCGAGAAGTGCGTGAAGGAGGGCAAGGTCATCTTCATGGACCCGCTGCCGCCCCGCGAGCGCCGCACCGTGCACATGGCCCTCGCCAAGTTCGAGGGCGTCCAGACCCAGAGCGAGGGCGAAGGCGAAGAGCGCAGGATCAAGATCATCCCGATGCCCCCGCCGTAGTTCTTCCGCCCGTTTGCCCGGCGGGAATCCCCGCTGCCCTCCGCTCCGTTACACTCCCCTGTATGACTCCCGCCGACCGGCTCGCCGGCGCGCTCCTCGGCACCGCCCTCGGCGACGCCCTCGGGCTCCCCATGGAGATGATGTCCGCGCGCGCGATCGCGCGGCGCTTCCCGCGGCTCGACCGCTTCCACCTGCTCGGCCGCACGGGCTTCGTCTCCGACGACACCGAGCAGTCGGCCCTCGTCGCGCAGAGCCTCGCGCGCGCGCCGGGCGACCTCGCGGGCGTGGTGCGCGCCTTCCGCTGGTCGCTGCTCGGGTGGTTCGCGCGCCTCCCGTGGGGCATCGGCTTCGGCACCCTGCGCGCCTGCCTGCGCATCGCCCTCGGGCTGCGCCGCTCGGGCGTGGCCACCGCGGGCAACGGCGCCGCGATGCGCGCGGCCATCGTCGGGGTGCACCTGCACGACGACGAGGCGGCGCGCCGCGCGACCTCCGACGCGCTCGCCGTCGTCACGCACACCGACCCGCGCGCGGTCGAGGGCGCCCGCTTCGTCGCCGAGGTCGCCGCGCTGGCCGTGACCCTCGCCGACCCGCTGGCCATCGTCGAGGCCGCGCGGCGCGTCGTGGCCGAGCCCGCGCTCGGCGCCGCCCTCGACCGCGCGGTGGCCCTCGCCCACTCGGGCGCCGCGGTCGAGGTCGCCGCGAAGGACCTCGGCACCACCGGCTTCGTCGTGCACACGGTGCCCCTCGCGGCGTGGGCCTTCGCGCGCCACGGGCGCAAGCCGATGGCGGCGATCGCGGCGGTGATCGGCGCCGGGGGCGACACCGACTCCACCGCCGCCATCGTGGGCGCGTGGTGCGGCGCCCTCGGCGGCGAGGCGGCGCTGCCGGCGGAGCTCGTCGCGCGCATCCACGACGGGCCCTTCGGGCCGACCCACCTGCGCGCGCTGGCGGCCGACCTCGCGGGCCTGCGCGGCGGGCGCGCGCCGACGGCGTCTTACAGCGCGGTGTATGCCCTGGCGCGCAACCTGGCGCTCTACCCGGTGGTCATCGCGCACGCGCTGCGGCGCATCGTGCCGTACTGAGCGGCGGGCGCGGCCCTGGCCCCGGCGGGCGATCCGTGCGACGACCCGGCGCTTGCGCAAGGTGAGAGTCGCGCTCGTGGGCCTGGTGGTCGCGCTGCTGCTGGCGGCGTGGCGCACCGGCGTGCTGCGGCAGTTCGCCGACCCGGCGAGCGTGCGGCTGACGCTGCTCGCGCTCGGCCCGTGGGGCTACGTCGCCTTCGTGCTGGCCTACGCGGCGCTGCAGCCCTTCGGCGTGCCCGGCACGGTCTTCGTCATGGCGGCGCCGCTCATCTGGCCGTGGCCCGTGGCCTTCGCGCTCTCGATGGTCGGCACCATGGCGGCCAGCGTCGTGGGCTTCTCCTTCGCGCGCTTCGTCGCCCGCGACTTCATCGCGCCGCGCATCCCCGAGCGCTTCCGCCGCTACGACGAGGCGCTGGCCAAGCGGGCCTTCGCGACCGTGTTCACGCTGCGGCTGATCTTCTGGATGCCGCCGCTGCTGCACGCCTTCTTCGGCGTCTCCAAGGTGCGCTTCGCGACGCACTTCTGGGGCTCGCTCGCGGGCTACGTGATCCCGCTGCTGCTGGTGAGCTACTTCGGCGAGCGCACCTTCGAGGCGATGCGCCGCGTGCCCGCCGAGCAGTGGGCGCTGGGCGGCGTCGCGGCGGCGACGGTCGCGCTGCTGGTCTGGGCGTGGCGGCGGCGCGCCGCGTCCCGGGCGGACTGATCTCGAGTCCGTTCGCGACGCCCGCGGTGCCGACGGGCTGAAGCCCGCGGCAACGTTGGCGGATGATGCCCTCCATCGAAAGCCCGCTT
>JAQBQI010000343.1 GCA_028287085.1 Myxococcaceae bacterium | reverse complement strand
CAAGGACATGTCCGGCGCGGCGGGCTACTTCGCGACCCTGCTGCGCTGGTACCACCGCGACCTCGGCGCCGAGCGCGCCCGCCGGCGCGACTGGGCGGGCGCGCGCTTCGAGGGCTTCGACCTGTCGCGGTCGTGCACCTGGATGACCGTCGGCCGCGAGGCCAACCGCCTGCCCTACTGGAGCTGCTACCGCTCGACCCTCCGGGTCGCCGTGGGCGGGCGCACCGAGCGGGTGGCGGTCAGGGTGATGATCCACTGGGGCGAGCGCTGGTACGCCACGCACCTCGGCGCGATCCCGGCGCGGCATTGAGCGCGGCGGGTCGCGCGAACCGGAGGCCCGAGGCTCGACAGCCCTCCCCGGGAGGCGCTACGACCGGGGGCATGAGCACTCCAGACATCAAGTCGTTCGAGGATTTCTGGCCGTACTACGTGCGCGCCCACCGCAAGCCCGAGACGCGCACGATCCACTCGATCGGCACCAGCGTCGGCGCCGCGGTCGGGATCGTGGGACTGCTCACGGGCAACAAGAAGCTCCTGCCGGTGGGCGCGGTCATCGGCTACGCCTGCGCCTGGTACTCGCACTTCCTCGTCGAGGGGAACAAGCCGGCCACCTTCGGGCACCCGCTGTACTCCTTCGCCGCCGACTGGGTGATGATCTCCAAGATGGTGCGCGGCACCATGGACGCCGAGGTCGAGCGCTACGCCAACCAGTCCGTCGAGGTCAGCGCCGCGGAGCCCGCGAGCACGACCGGCGACGGCGTCCTGCACTGACCAACGCCCGCTTCCCTCAACCCCCTTCAGAGCCCGTGCCGACCACCGACACCGTCCGACGAGCCCGGCGACACCTCGCGGTCGCGGGCTTCGCCGTCAACGCCCTGGTGTTCGCGCTCTCCCGCCCGGCCGCCGTCCGGCGCGACCTGCACGGGCTCATCGGCGTGGTCTTCCTGGTCGCGGCCCTGCGCGGCATCGCGAAGGACGACGACGACACCGAGCGCTACGGCGTCCGCCTCGAAGGACTCATCCCCGGCGCGAGCGGCGACCCCCGCTCGCTGCCCCGCGCCCTCGTCGAGGCGGTGCCCTCGGCCCTGCGCGAGCTGGGCTTCGCCGCCCTCGTCGCCGCCGTCGTGCTGCCCGTCTACACCCTGGCCTGGCCGCTCTTCAACCACCCGGTCGGCCCGCGCCACCTGCCCTTCACCCACGACCCGGTAGCCACCCTGCTGGGCGAGGTCGTCGCCGTCGCCCTCACCGAAGAACTATTCTTCCGCGGCTACCTCCAGACCCGCGTCGCCGACGCCCTCGGCCTCGTCGACTTTACCCGATCCCGTAAGCCTCCCTTCGCCGACGCGGCCCGCGTGGTCGCGGTCACCTCGCTGCTCTTCGCGCTCACGCACGTCGTCGCCGAGCCCGGCGTCGCGCGGGCCGCGGTCTTCTTCCCCAGCCTGCTCTTCGGCGCGGTGCGCATCGCCCGCGGCGGCGTCGGCGCGGCGGTCGCGCTGCACGCCATCTTCAACGTGTTCGAGCGCTACCTCGAGGGCCGATGAGGGCCGCCGCCTTCTTCGACATGGACCACACCCTGGTCGGCGCCAACAGCGCCGTGCTGTACGTGAAGTGGCTCCGCGGCCGCGGCGAGGCCCGGCGCCGCGACGCGGCCCGCTTCGGCTGGTGGTTCCTGCGCTACGTGGCCGGGTCGATCGACGCCGACGCGATCGCGCGCACCGTCGCCCTGCCGCTCGCGGGCCGCGACGCCGAGGGCTTCATCCGCGAGGTCGAGGCCTGGTCGGCCGCCGAGGTGGTGCCCTTCATCGCCGAGCGCGCGCGCGAGGTCGTGGCCGAGCGCCGGGCGCGCGGCGAGCTCTGCGCCGTGCTCACGAGCTCGACGGCCTACGCCGCGCGGCCCGTGGCCGAGGCGCTGGGCATCGAGCACGTGCTGGCCTCGCGCCTCGTCGCCCGCGGGGGCCGCCTCACCGGCTCGATCGAGGAGCCCTTCGTCTACGGCGAATCGAAGGTCACCGTCGCCCGCCGCTGGGCCGACGAGCACGGCGTCGACCTCGCCCGCAGCGCCTTCTACTCCGACTCCATCACCGACCTGCCGATGCTCGCCGCCGTCGGCGAGCCCGTCGTGGTCAACCCCGACCCGCGCCTCCGATGGACCGCGTGGCGACGGGGTTGGCCGGTGGAGCGCTGGTAGCCTTCGCCCGCTTCTCGCCCGGCGACCGCTCGAGCACCGCGCGCACCGCCGGGTCGAGCCCGTCGAGCTCCCAGGTCATCCGCCGCAGCACGCCCGCCAGCACCTCGACCTGCGCGTCGACCGAGCCGCGCTCGTCGACCAGCACCGTCGGCACGCCCTTCACCACGCAGAAGCCGCCCGCCGAGGTGCCCCGGCTCATCGTCTCCTTGCGCACGGTGATGCCCCGCGACTGCGCCAGCGACACCAACGCTTCGACCAGGACCTTGCCTCGCATCGCGTCGCAGGATGACAGCGACGCCCGCGAGACTCCAACTCCCTTCGTCTGCTACGCCGTCGCGATGGGACGCAGCCGACTCGACGCCAAGGACCTCCGCACCGCCCTCGATGCCCTCGCGGGCTGGGGCGTCGCGGGCGACGCGATCACGGCGACCTTCGCCTTCGAGCGCTACGACGCGGCCGTCGCCTTCGCGGTGCGCGTCGCGCTCTACGCGCAGCGCGTCGACCACCACCCCGACCTGCTCGTCCAGTGGGGCAAGGTCACCGTCACCTGGACCACCCACGACGCCGGCGGCGTGACCCGCCGGGACGTCGACGCGGCCGCCGAGGTCTCGCAGTTCTATCGCTCCGCCACCTGAGAGCTCCGGCCCGGTGCCCCCGCGGCACTGCGAGGAACTCCCCCTCCCCCGCGCCGCCCTCCTACGGTGGTTTTCGACGACGCGAGCAACCGCCCCTCGAGCGGCCGCCATCCCCCGCGTCGACCTTCACCGCTGGAGAGGTGCGCCATGTCGAGCCGTCACCGCGACGAGATCCGTCCGCCCATCGCCTCGCCGCCCGCCCGGGTCGACCCGCGCGCCGAGCCCGACGCGCCGGCAGCCCGCGACGTCCAGATGGCCCGCCTCGCGCGCATCGCCCTCGTGCGCCGCAGCGTCGCCGTCGAGCCCGAGGAGCGTCCCGTGGTCACCGCCGCCCCGCCGCGCGCCGACTTCGCGCGGCCGCCGGTGCGACCCCCGCCGGCCCCGCCGAGCGAGCGCGGCGTCTGGTGTTTCCGCCCGAGCGATGACCGCGTCGAGGTCGTCGAGCTCCCCGACGAGGACTGAGACCGCGCTTGACAGCCGCGCGCCGTCCGCGCTGTGTTCGGCCCGAAATGCGCCTCTTCGACCGCTTTCCCGCGCGCTACCTCGCCCCCAACGGCGTCACCTGCGTCGGCCTCGTCCTGGGGCTCCTCTCGGTCCGCACCTCCCTCACCGCCGACACCCTCGCGCAGCTCCAGGGCTCCGCCTGGCTGATCCTGTACGCGGTGCTGCTCGACAAGGCCGACGGCGCCATCGCGCGGCGGCTCAACGCCAGCAGCGAGTTCGGCGTGCAGCTCGACTCCTTCTCCGACTTCGTCACCTTCGGCATCTGCCCCGCCGCGCTCATCACCCAGGTCGTGTCGATCGGCGCCCCCGAGACCTTCGGCAGCGGGCCCGCCCACGTCGCCCTCCTCGGCCTCGGCGCGGTCTACGTGCTCACCGCCGCGATCCGCCTCGCCAAGTTCAACGTCACCACCGCCAGCGTCGGCACGCGCTTCTTCATGGGCCTCCCGTCGACCAGCAGCGGCGGCCTGCTCGCGTCGGCCTTCCTCGCGCACCAGGCCAACGGCTTCGCCCCGGCGACCCTCCCCTTCTTCGTCGGCTTCATGGCCCTCAACGCCGCGCTGATGGTGAGCAACCTCCCGCAGCCGAAGCTCCACATCTCGTCGCAGCCCGCGGTGAAGGCCCTCCAGCTGCTCATCGTGCTCAGCGTCTACGTGTTCATCCCGCTGCACTTCGCGCCCACGTACCTCATCGCCGTGTCGGGCCTCTACACCATCATCGGCTTCATCTACGGCCTCAAGGTCACCGGCGGACGGCACCCCGGCGAGGTCGAGGCGCCGCCCGCCCACTGACTCAGGGGCAGCGGGTCAGCGAGCGGATCCAGCGGTCGACGAGCGCCACGCCGGCCGCGTCGACCACGCCGCTGGAGATCGGCGGCATGCGGTGGAGGTCGGTCGCGGCGATGCGCGCGTGGAGCACCGAGCGCGACGGGTCGCCCGGCGCGATGACGCGGGCGTTGGCGAGCCCGAGGTTGCCGGTCGTGGGCGCGACGTCGCAGGTTCCGGTCATCGCGAGGGCAGTGCCGAAGCGCAGGTCGAGCGCGCCGCGGCCGATGCCGCCGGGGCGGTGGCACTGCGAGCAGTTGGTGTGCAGCCAGGCCCGCGCGCGCGGCTCGTCGGGGCCGTCGGCATACGGGTCGGGGTAAGCCGCGGGGCGCGTCGCGGGCGGCGGGGTCACGAAGAGGCCGAGGTGCTCGAGGGTGGCGAGCTGGTTGGCGACGCGGCCCGTCGCGGCGTAGCGGAGCGGGCCGTCGAGCTGCGCGGTCTCGAGGCCGAGCGAGCGGCCCGCGGCCTCGGAGTGGCACTGGAGGCACTCGGCGCGCGAGGGGTAGTGCCAGCGCACCCCGCCCGGGAGCTCGCGGACCTCGCTGCCGTCGAGGAGCGCGGCGTCGGTCTGCGCGTCGTTCCAGCGGTAGGTGTAGCCGCGCCACGAGCCGTCGAGGTGGTGCACGAAGAGGCGGGTCTCGATGCGCCGCCCGCCGAGGGAGAAGTGCTTCACCAGCACGGTGCCGTCCGGAAACTGCCAGTCGCCGTCGGCGCCGACCGTGATCTGCCCGCCCTCCGGCAGCGCCATGTAACGGTCCTTGTCGGCGCCGTCGCTCCAGAAGGGGGCGCGCGGGGCGTAGGGGATCGACCCCTCGGAGGGCAGCAGGGGGTTGGTCGCGTCGACGCAGCCGGTGTCGCGGAGGCTGCGAGGCACGCGGTCGACCGGCGCGGCGGGGCCCGGCTCGAGGCGCAGGATCGAGCCGCTCACGGGCACGACGTAGACCTCGCCGAGCTGGTCCTGGCCGAAGGTGTAGAGGTTCTGGCCGGTCTCGAGGAGCGTCTCCTTCGAGGCGGCGCCCGCGGCGTCGTAGGCGACGGCCCACACCCGCCCCGAGCCGTAGTCGCCGAAGACGAAGCGGCCGACCAGCCACGGCATGGCGCGGCCGCGATAGACGAAGCCGCCGATGATCGAGACGCCGTCGGTGCGCGGGTAGGCCAGCACCGGCGGGACCGTGCCCGCCGTCACGCAGCCCGCGGCGCGGTAACACGAGAAGCCCTCGAGGGTGCTCCAGCCGTAGTCGCCGCCGCGGCGAATGACGTCGACCTCCTCGAAGGCGCCCTGCCCCACGTCGCCCGCCCAGAGGTCGCCGGTGGCGCGGTCGAAGCTCCAGCGCCACGGGTTGCGCAGGCCGAGCGCGAAGACCTCGCGCCGTCCGCCGCCGCGCGCGAAGGGGTTGTCGGCCGGGATGCCGTAGGCCAGCGGCGCCTCGGCGCGGTCGACGTCGAGGCGCAGAAACTTACCCAGCAGGGTATTCGGGTTCTGGCCGTTGAGCATCGGGTCGCCGCCGAACCCGCCATCGCCGAAGCCGGCGTAGAGGTAGCCGTCGGGACCGAAGGCGATGTTGCCGCCGTTGTGGTTGACGTAGGGCTGCGAGATCTCGAGCACGACCTCCTCGGTGGTCGGGTCGAGGGTGTCGCCGCCGTCGCGCGAGCGCATGCGGGAGATGCGCGAGAAGAAGACGCCGGGCTCGCCCGTGCGCAGGGGCCGCGTGTACGAGAGGTAGACGAGTCCGTTGGTCGCGAAGCGCGGGTGGAAGGCCATCCCGAGCAGCCCGGCCTCGCCGCCCGCGACGACGCGGTCGCGGAGGTCGACCACGGTCGCGAGCGCGGTGCTCAAGGGGGAAGTCTGCAGCCGGTAGATCACCCCCGCCTGGTTGGCGAGGTACCACCGCCCGTTGTCGCCGGGCCGCTGTAGCAGCGTCGTGACGTTGGGGGCGCCCACCCCGGGGAAGGCCGGCACGCCCCGCACGGCGCCCGACTCCGGCGGCGGGAAGGCGACACAGGTGCGGTTGACCGGTCGACGGTCGAGACCCCAGGGGACGTCGACCGCGACGCCCGCGTCGGGCGCGTCCGGTGCGTCGGCGACGTCGGGCACGTCC
>JAQBQI010000305.1 GCA_028287085.1 Myxococcaceae bacterium | reverse complement strand
GGACGCGGCGAGGTAGCGCCACACGTCGGCGTCGGGCTCGAAGCACGCGAGGCCCGTCCCCGCGGCGGCGCAGGTGGGGTGGGCGCCGCCGGTGAAGACCACCACGCGGCTGCGGTCGCTCTCGAAGGTGACGCGGAAGCGGTCGTTGCCCGACGGGCGCCACTGGAAGAGGTTGCGCGCGACGTTCTGCGGGAAGACCGTCTCGTTGGCGGGGTAGACCCAGGTCGGGGTGCGCGCCGGGTCGGGGTCGACGACGGCGCCGGCCGGGAAGAGGTCGGCCGCGCCCGGGGGCGTGCCCGCGGGGGTGACGGCCAGGTCGAGCACGACGCGCAGGGTGGCCGTCGCCGCGAGCGTGCCGAAGCGCGCCGTGACGACGCCGTCGCCGCCGTGGCGGTTGGTGGTGGTGGCGAGCCCGGCGGCGTCGACGGTCGCGAGGGTGGTCGGGGCGAGCGCCCAGAGCGCCGTCACGGGGACCGGGCGCCCGTCGCGGGTTCGCCCCACCGCGGCGAAGCGCTGGCCCACGCGCGCGGTCGCGTCGACCACGCGCACCGTCGCCGTCGGCGGGTCGATCGCGAGCGCGACGACCTCGTCGGACCGCCCGGCGTCGGGGGCGCCGTCGGTCGAGCCGCCGTCGGAGGAGCCGCCATCGGTCGAGCCGGCGTCGGAGGAGCCACCGTCGGCGCTGATATCGAATCGCGCGGCGCCGGCGTCATCGGACAAGGGGAGGTCGACGCGGCCGTCGGCGTCGCCCGACGCGGCCGCGTCGGCCGGCGCCGCGGGCAGGGGCTCCGAGGCGCAGGCGCCCAGAAAGACCGCGAAAACCAGGGTCGCACGCTCGCGGGTCTTCATGGTTGCTCCAATGAACATCCCTCGCACGGCGGGCCATTGAGCACAACGAACGTTGGCAATCACGCCGCGGTTTCGTCGGGGCATGTGCGCCGGGTGAGTGCGCCTCGTCGTTGAGGCGACAGCGGCGCTCCTCCGCTGCGAGCGGGGGGAGAGAGCAGGGCGACGGTGCCAAACGAGCGGACATTTCGTGTGCTGGGGGACGCCCGGCTCGTGCCGACGGGCTGCCGGTCGCAGCCGTTGGCGCCCTCCAGCACCGCGTCGCCGCGTCGGCCGCCAGCTACGCCCGCGCGGCCGCGCTCGGGTGGATCGACGGGGCGGTGCCCGTGCGCTGCTACGTCCAGGCCCACCACGTCGACGCGCGCGACACCGCCGCGGTCGGCGCCTCGCAGCCGTTGGCGCTGTGGGCCGCGCCGACGCGCATCGACGACCACGGGCGCGAAGCCCTCACGATCCTCTGCCGCGGCGAGCGCGGCGAGCTCGGCGCCAGCGACCTCGCGGGGCCGCTCCGCCCGGTCGTGACGGCATGGGCGCAGGGGCGCGTGGGCGCCGGCGGCGATGGGGCGTGGGGTGCGAGGTCGACGGCGGCCGCGGCCACCTGGCTGCGCGCGCACGGCCTCGACGGCGACGGGCGCCTCGGCGCCGAGCTGCTCGCGCAGCTGCAGCGCTGACCGCGACCTCAAGCCCGACAACCTCTCCCATCCCTGCAGCGCGCCGGCGTCTGCCGGTTTCGCGGCCATCCTCCCCGCCCGTGATACACGCCCTGCGTCGGGGCGGCCCCGCGCGTCTCGTCCTCCCCCGATGGAGGCGCGCACCGGGCCGCTCCGACCCATCTCCCGCAGCCCTCGGCCCTCTCGGGTCGGGGGCTGTTCTCATTTCGGGCGCCGCGGAATCGGAGGGCTTAGTCCGACACACCCTGGCACAAGCCACGCTCGCTTTGATCGAGGATTCAGGTCGGCTCGTGCCTTGCGTCGTGGAGACCATTCCACTGTCGGGAGGCCTTCGATGAACGCGCGCCGTCTTGCTTACTCACTCGCCTTCGCCCTGCTCGCCGCGCCCGCTGCGGCCCTCGCCTGCGCCGACGCGGGAGCGCCCGACGGGGCGTCCAACAACGGCGGCGCGCCGTTGATCGGCTGCACCGATCACGCGCAGTGCCCCGAAGGGCAGTACTGCACTGCGCAAGGGGTGTGCGGCAGCGGCTCGCGCGACGCCGGCGTGTGCGACGACAGCGGGTGCCACGACTGCGTCCCGCGATCGCTCATGGAGCGGGGGGGTAGCTGCTACTCGACGATCCGATACTGGTGCCCCGACCCGTCGGTGACTGATGCTGCCGTCGACGCGGGCGGTGGCGGCGGTGGCGGTGGTGGCTGCGCGGTGCGCGCGCCCGGCGACCGCCCGTCGGGCTCCCCCCCCGCGGTGCTCGCGGCGCTGATCGGCGTCGTTGCCCTCGCTCGCGTGCGCCGCCGCTGACTGATCGACGCCGCGCCGGCGTCTGCCGGTGCCGCGGGCGACAGCCCCTCCACCCACGGGTCGGAGGGGCTGTCCTCATTTCGGGGCCGCCGAGGTCAGTGCGTGGTGCAGCGGCGCGTCGCGATCATGCTGGCGCCGGTGGCGCCGACATAGACGACGCCGAACGGCTCCCATCCCGCAGCGATCATGGTCGAGTCGCCGCCGCCAAATTGGACGCGCTGGACCTCCCACTGCGTGCACGGCATCTCCTGGGCCCGCGCGTCGCGCCCGCCCATCACGCCGGTGTCGCCGCCCTGCGCGCCGCCGTCGAAGAACTTCGCCATTATCCCCGACGTGTTCTGCGCCGAGCACGCCATGAAGCCCAGCTGCAGCAGCACCGCGCCCAGCAGCATCCCGCCCGCCATCTTGATCCGGTTCATCGTCGTCCTCGTGGGTGGGGCCGGCCCGTTGCCGACCTCGCGGCGACTCTACCGGGGCGAGGGGCAGCGCTTCACGGGATCAACACCCACGCGAGCGCCGGCAGGCACGCCGCGAGGATCACCGCCGGCACGACGAGCGGCAGCAGCGGGCGGCGACGGCGCTGCGGCGGGCTGGGCGTGCGGTAGGGCACGGCGCTACTCCCCGCAGACCCCGCGGTGCCCGCGGCAGCAGCCGGCGCCGTTGACCCGCCCCACTCGGCAGGTCGGCGACCGCGAGGCGCTCGAGGCCGAGGGCGCGAAACTGGGCCGGGGTCCAGCGGCCGAGGGGCTGTAGCGCGGGGGCGCCGGTGGCGACGACGGTGAGGGTGGTCGCGAAGGGGGAGTCCTGGACGCGGCGCAGGGCGCGGCGCAGGGCGGTGCGGGCGGCGACGGCGCGGCGCACGGCCTCGATGTGCTTGCATGTGCCGATGCCGGCGGCGAAGAAGTCGGGGCAGGTGCAGGCGTCGTGGAGGATCCCGTCGACGAGGTCGACGGCGTAGCGGTTGGCGGAGGTCCCGGAGACGAACCAGGTGGCGTCGGGGCGGTCGTCGGCGCGCTCGAGGCGGAAGGGCTCGGTGAGCCCGCGGTGCTCGCGCATGGCGTGCTCGAAGCGCACCACGGCGGCCTCGTCGTCGTAGCGCTCGCAGACGGGCAGGTCGCGCTCGCGCGGCCGTAGCTGGATGACCGGCATGGCCGCGGGTTGTAGGCCGGCGGGGGAGGGGCGGGGAAGGAGATAAGCGCCATTGGGCCCCGGGCCCTTGACCATTTTCGACAAGTCGGTTATCCCGCCGATCAGGTACGTCATGTCCACTCATCCCACCATCCTCGCCTGCCCGTTGTCGGGTCGCTCTGAGGTCGGTCGTCGCGCCTGCGACTGGCCGATCCTGGGGTTGATCCTGACGTATCGGGTGCGCGGAGCGGGCTGAGTCGTCGTCACGAGACGTCCTCTTTTCCAGCCGCTCCGCTGACCCGGTACGCGCCGACACTCGCGCGTGACCTCACCCGCGCTGCCGCGCGCCCCTCTCCATGAATGGAGAGGGGCTGTTCTCGGCTGACAGTTCGTCGTGGAACGCAGCCGTTCGACGGAGCCCCTCTCCATTCATGGAGAGGGGCGCGCGGCAGCGCGGGTGAGGTCACGCCCGGGCTCCCGTCCAATCAAACATTACCGGCGTCGTGCCCATTGCGGACAACGCCACAGGACACTCTCATGCCTCGCGACATCCCCCTCGAACGAGTCCGCAATATCGGCGTCATGGCCCACATCGACGCCGGCAAGACCACCATCACCGAGCGGATACTGCTCTTCACCGGGCGCATCCACCGCAGCGGCGAGGTGCACCACGGCAACACCGCGATGGACTTCTCCCCCGAGGAGCAGGCCATGGGCATCACCATCAACGCCGCCGCCACCACGACCCATTGGGCCGTGCGCGACGGCGCGCGGGCGGGCCAGCGGCACCGGCTCAACGTCATCGACACCCCCGGGCACGTCGACTTCACCATGGAGGTCGAGCGCTCGCTCCGGGTGCTCGACGGCGCCGTCGCCGTCTTCGACGCCGCCCGCGGGGTCGAGCCGCAGACCGAGACCGTCTGGCGGCAGGCCGACCGCTACGGCGTTCCGCGCGTCGCCTTCGTCAACAAGGTCGACAAGCCCGGCGCCGACTTCGCGATGTGCCTCGACTCCATGCGCCGCCGGCTCGGCGCGCGCCCCGTGGCCGTGCAGCTCCCGCTCGACGCGGGGCTCATCGACCTCGTCCGCGACCGCGCCGTCGTCTACGGCGACGAGACGGGACGCACCTTCGCCGTGACCGGGGTCCCCGCCGAGCACCGCGCGGCGGCGACCCGGGCGCGCGAGCAGCTCATCGAGGCCTGCGCCGAGTGCGACCCGTCCCTCACGGACGCGTACCTCGCGGGCGGACCCGCCGCCGTCTCCGCCGACGACATCGAGCGCGCCCTGCGCGTCGCGACGATCGCCGGCCGGCTGGTGCCCGTGCTCTGCGGTTCGGCGCTCAAGAACAGGGGCATCCAGATGCTCCTCGACGCGATCGTGAACTACCTCCCCTCGCCGCGCGACCTGCCCCCCGTCGAGGGCACGCACCCCGACACCGGGGCGGCGATGGCGCGGGAGATCCGCGACGACGGTCCGGTGTGCGCGCTCGCGTTCAAGGTCGTGAGCGACCGCGCGCAGGGCACGCTCACCTTCCTGCGCGTCTACTCCGGGACCGTGCGTCCCGGGATGGCGCTGCTCGACACGCGCCGCGGGAAGACCGAGCGCGTGGGCCGGCTGGTGCAGGTGCACGCCGACGAGCGCGAGGCGATCGACGAGGCCCCGGCCGGCGCGATCGCCGCGGTGCTCGGGTGGCGCGACGTGCGCACCGGCACGACCCTCTGCTCCGCCGACGAGCCCATGCAGCTCGTCGGGCTGACGATCCCCGAGCCGATGGTGGAGGTGGCCCTCGAGCCCCGCACCGCCGGCGACTCCGACCGCATGACCGCCGGCCTCGCGCGCCTCGCGCACGAGGACCCGTCGCTCCACGTGGGCACCGACCCCGAGTCGGGCCAGACGGTCGTGAAGGGAATGGGCGAGCTCCACCTGGAGATCGTCGTCGAGCGCCTCCGCCGCGAGCACCGCGCGGAGGTGCGCGTGGGCGAAGCCCGCGTCGCGTACCGGGAGACCGTGCGCGGCGTCGGTGAGGCCACGTATCGGCACGTCCGCCAGGAGGGCGGCACGGGCCAGTTCGCGCACGTCGCGCTGTCGGTCGAACCGGGAGCGCGCGGCAGCGGGCTGGTCTTCACGAACGACACGGTCGGCGGAGTGATCCCGCAGGGCTTCATTCCGTCGATCGAGAAGGGCGTGCGCGGCGCGATGGCCCGCGGCGTGGCGACGGGCCACCCGATGGTCGACGTGCGGGTGCGCCTGCTCGACGGCTCGATCCACAAGGTCGACTCCAGCGGTCCGGCCTTCGAGATCGCCGGGTCGCGCGCCTTCCAGGAGGCCGCGAAGGCGGCGGGCGTCGTGGGCCTCGAGCCCGTGATGGCCGTCGAGGTCACCGTGCCCGAGGACTACGTCGGCGAGGCCCTCGCGTCGGTGCAGTCGCGGCGCGGCACCGTGCGCGACCTCCGCGCGCGCGGCGTGCTGCGGGTCGTCGACGCGGCGGTCCCGCTGGCGCGGCTGTTCGGGTACGTGACCGAGCTGCGCAGCCGCACGCAGGGCCGCGGTTCGGCCGTGATGGCCTTCTCGCACTACGACGAGATGCCGCGCGGCTGAGACGACAGCGACAGAAGGCCGCGTGGCCCTCCGTCAGAATCGCCCCGATCCCACCACCCCGAATCCCCCACCCAACGGCGCCGCGCCCACGGTCACCGCCGCGGGCGCGGCGTCTCCCCGCGCCGCCATCACCAGCGCCGTCACCCCCGCCGCCAGGGCGCCCACCGCCATCACGTCGGTCGCCACGGCCAGGGCGCGCCCGCGCGTCGCCAGCCGGTCGACGTCGGCGTCGCTCTGCGTGCGCGTCTGGAACTCGTCGTGCACCCCGACCGCCAGCACCCCGGTGATCGTCGCGCCCACCGCGAGCGCGCCGCCCGTCACGCCCCAC
>JAQBQI010000258.1 GCA_028287085.1 Myxococcaceae bacterium | reverse complement strand
CTCGCCGCAGCGGCAGGCGAGGCGGCTGCAGACCTTCCGCGACTACGTCGGCCTGATCGACGCGACGCGCAACGTCTCGCGGCTGCTCGGCTACGGCATGCTGCGCTGACGGCGCGGCGTCCCCCGCCCCGGCGTCTTCACTGAAGGCGCCGGGGGGGGTCTCCCATCTTCGATCAGCGCAACCACCTGACATTGCTTGCCGGGAGTTCGGCTCTCGTGTGCCCACTTCGGCCGGGGATTGGCGTTCGCCTGCACCCCGGGCCAGCGAAAGCCCACGTGATCCGTCCACGCCCGCAATCCCCGGCCTCGCCCGCCGGGGAGCAACCGTCCACGCCCACAATCCCCGGCCTCGTCCAAAGGGGAGCATCGGTCCACGCCCGCAATCCCCGGCCTCGCCCGAAGGGGAGCAACCACCGACCTCCGCAGTCCTCGGCCTCGCCGGAAGGGCTGACATCTCCCGGAGTCGAGCAACCGCCGAGGACAGCCCGAGAGCGCGGAGGTGGCGATCGAGGACCCAGGACCGCCATCACCACCCGAGAAGACCGGCAATCGCGGAAGTGGTCGGTTGCGGCCCTTCGGGCGAGGCCGGGGATTGCGGAAGTGGTCGGTTGCTCCCCTTCGGGCGAGGCCGGGGACTGCGGACGTGGACCGATGCTCCCCTTCGGGCGAGGCCGGGGATTGCGGGCGTGGACGGATCACGTGGGCTTTCGCTGGCCCGGGGTGAAGGCGAACGCCAATCCCCGGTCCGAAAGACTTCGATGGCCTCACCCCCGCTTCGTCAACTCATCGCGGTTGCTCAGCAGCAGGCGGAGCCCGGCCGGCGCCTCCACCACCACCCTCCGCACGCGGCTGCGGTATCCCTCGTGCCGCTCGGCCGCGAAGTCCGCCTCGGGCCGCTCGCGCACCAGCCCGTAGACGGCGATCACGTCGCCCTCGACGAGGGCCCACTCGGTGGGCCGCCACTCGTCGTAGCCGCGCTCGATGCCCCGCTGCGCGAGCATCGCCCGCGCGCGCTCCTCCGAGGGGCCCGTGGCGAGCGCGTCGTCGTCGAGCGAGGTCATCGTGCGGGCGTCGACGCGCACCAGCGCGAGGCCGGTGCCGTCGTCGAGCACGAAGGGGCAGCCGCGACGCTCGTTCGGCAGCCGCGGCGCCTGCGGGTGATCGACCAGCCCGCGGTCCTGTTGGGTGTCCCCCGGGTCCATCACGAAGTAGCAGCAGCGCCGCCCCGAGAGCGGCGCCTCGACGCTGCGCCGCTCGAAGCGGACCGTGCCGACCAGCGTGACCGCCGCACCCTCCGCGGCCTGCCCGATGGTCACGCGCGGCGCCTTCGCGGCCGCGCTCAGGGTGCGCCCGCGCAGCGTGTACCGCTCGGTCGCCAGGGCGACGACCGCGGCCAGCGCGCCCACGCACAGGCCGATGGTCTCCACGATGCCCACGCGCCCGCTGCCGCTCCTTCCGCCGCGCGCCGACGGTGTCACCGCTCCGACCGCGCGTCCACCTTCGCCGGGGTCCGCGACGCGCCGTGATACGACTGCGCCCGCCATGCGCACCCCCTCCGCCCGACTGCTCCGATCGATGGTTGCCGCGGCCCTCCTCGCGGGCTGCGGCGCGCGCACCGTGCTGCGCGAACCCGCCGACGGTGGCGGCGACGACGCGACCGCGCTCCCCGACGTGCCGGTCGCGCCCGACGTGCCGGTCACGCCCGACGTGCCGGTCACGCCCGACGTGACCGCGAGCTGCGCCGACTTCCAGACGCTCTGCAACGGTCGCTGCGTCGACGTCCGCTCCGACGACGGCAACTGCGGCGGCTGCGGGCGCGCGTGCGGCGACAGCCGGTGCGTCGCCGGCGCGTGCCGCCAGGCGCCGTGCGCGGGCACCCAGCGGCTCTGCGGCGTGCGCTGCGTCGAGGTCGACACCGACCCCGGCAACTGCGGCGTCTGCGGCAACGTGTGCTTCCCCGAGCAGACCTGCACCCGGGGGCGCTGCCTCACCGAGTGCGGCGGCGGCGGGCGCCTGCTCTGCGGGCGCCTCTGCGTCGACCCCCTCAACGACCCCAGCAACTGCGGCGGCTGCGGGCTCACCTGCATGCCGGGCACCGCGTGCACCTCGGGCCGTTGCCTGCCGGTGTGCGCGGGCGGGCTCAGCTCCTGCGGCGGCGCCTGCGTCGACCCGCGCTTCGACGCGGCGAACTGCGGCGCCTGCGGCCGCGCCTGCCCGGCGGGACTCGCCTGCGCGGAGGGCAATTGCACGCGCCCGAGGCCCGTCGCCGGGACGCCGTTTCGCATCCAGTCGCTGGGCGCGATGTGCCGCGGGGTGGAGCACAACCGCGTGACCGGCGACGACCGCGGCGGCATCGCCGTGTCGGCGACGCAGGTCTTCTACACGGGCGACACCTCGACCGGGCGCTTCGACCTCGACGGGCTCACCGGCGTCGCGCTCGGCCGCGTCGACGACGGCCTCGTCTCCGACCTCGCGAACGGCCAGCTCTACTCGCTGCGCGCGTCGGGCCGCCCCGTCGACGCGAACTCGCCCGGCGGCACGCAGGTCGTCACCGAGCTCGCCCTCCTCGACGGCAGCACCGGCAACGAGAACGGGCGCGCGCTGCGGCTCTCGCGGCCGATCGTGCTGCCGCGCGACAGCGGCATCTTCGCGGGCTACGGCCGCGTCGTCTTCCACGACGGCGCGCGCGCCTACGACGTCGAGCTCGCCAGCGGGCTCGTCACCGACCTCGGCGCCGTGGTGATCCCCCCGGGCCGGCAGGCGTGCGAGAGCTGGGCGTACTGGGGCGTCGCGGAGTTCTTCGGTGGCTCGCTCTACCTGTCCTACGTGCGCGACATGCGCACCGTCGTGCGCACGCAGGTGCCCACCGGCCGGACCACCACCGTCGGCGACTTCACCAGCCTGAGCGACATGTGCTCGTTCACGGTGTCGGTCGCGCGCAGCCGCTGGTACTGGCACCACGAGGGCGGCTCGGAGTTCAGCTCGGGCGACGAGTCCATCGGCTTCTGCGGCGCCTCGCTGCTGGTCGGGCCGATGGTTCCCTGAGCCGCGCGGCGCGGTCGCCGTGTTAGTCACGGCGATGCCCGAGGCGCTGCCATCCATCGAGTACGCCCTGGTCCCGCGTACGCCCACGGCCGCGTCGGTCGGGCTCTTCGTGGCCGCCTTCGGCGCCGACCCCGCGGCCCGCGCGCTCACCGTCCGCTGCGCCGGGGAGCGCCGCGCCCTCGGGACCTGGGCGCCGCTCCCGGGCGCCATCTGGACCGCGTCGGTCACCATGCCGGCCGCGGTCGCCGCCCGCGACTACGAGCTGTGGGAGGGCGAGCGGCGCGTCGCCTCGGCGCGGGCGTCGGCGCTCCCCGCGGCCCTGGGCGCGGAGCCCTTCCGGGTCCTGCTCGCCTCCTGCTTCGACCCGGGCACCTCGCGCTCCGACGCGATCGCGCGGGCGGTCGAAGCGCTGGAGACTCCGCCCGCGATCAAGATTTTGTGCGGCGACCAGGTCTACCTCGACCCCACCTTCCCGGCCTCCTGCAAGGGCCGCGGGCTCGCCGAGGGGCCCCGCGCCGCGGGCATCTACCGCGACGCCTGGACGCACCCTGGCTTCGGCGCGCTGCTCCGCGCGGGCGGGAACTTCTTCGTGCCCGACGACCACGACTTCTGGGACAACTACACGGCCGACGAGGGCGCGCGGCACCCCGCGAAGAGGAAGGCGGCGACCAAGCTGATGCGGGCCTTCCAGGGGGGCAAACTCCTCCAGCGCTTCGCGGTGGGCCCGCTGCGCTTCCTGCTGGTCGACACGCGGCAGCGGCGCACGGACGTCGAGCGCGACGACCCGCACTTCCTCCCCCACGCGGAGTTCAACGCGCTGCTCGACTGGGTGCGCTCCCCGGGCGGGCCCAAGGTGCTCGTGGTGTCGCAGCCCCTCTTCGGCGAGCGGCGCTTCCGCCCGGGCACCTTCGGGTCGGACCTCCTCCAGTACGTCCCGCAGTTCAGCGCCCTGGCCGAGGCCATGCTCGACGCGCCGACCTCGATCGCGGTGCTGACGGGGGACGTGCACTGGGGGCGCGTGGCGTCGGGCGTCAACCGCAGGGGCAAGGCGCTGGTCGAGGTGGTCGCCTCGCCCCTGTGCATGAGCCCGCTGCGCTCGCTCGCCGGGGCGGTGCGCCCGTGGCGCCGGGCGGAGCGCTCCTTCCCGGGGCTGCCCGACCTGCCCGGGTGCCCGATCGAGACGCCGTGGCGCTCGCGGCTCACGGGCGACCACTTCGCGACGGTGGACTTCCGCGCCGACGCCAGGGGCGCGGTCACGATGGAGGTGCGCGCCCGGCGGGTGCGCCCGTCGCTCTGGTGCGCGCCGCCGGCCTTCCGCTTCGCGCTGTAGCCCCGCGGCTCGGTGCCACCGCCGCACTTGCGGCGGCGGCCCTCGGCGGCGGTAGTCCTAGGCCGCGTGCCGCGACAGCGCCGGGAAGGCCGCGATCAGCCCGTCGATGATGAACTGCGCCGCCACCGCCGCGAGGATGAGCCCCATCACGCGGGCGATGATGTTCATGCCGGTGAGCCCGAGCACGCGCGCGATGCGCGTGGCGCTGCGCAGCACCACCCAGCTCACCAGCCCCACCGCCGCGATGGCGACGAGCAGCGCGCCCTTCTCGGCCATCGTGTGGGCGCGGGCCGAGAGCACCATCGACGACGCGATGGCGCCCGGGCCGGAGAGCAGCGGGATGCCCACCGGCATGAGGCCGACGTCGTCGCGCGAGGAGGCGTCGGCGTTCTCCTCGGGGGTGCTCTTCGTGGTCGAGACCTGCGCGTTCATCATGTCGAAGGCGACCGAGAAGAGGAGCAAGCCCCCGGCGATCTTGAAGGCCCCGATGGAGATGCCGAAGAACTGGAACAGCACCTGCCCCGAGATCGCGAACACGAGCAGCACGGAGAGGGCCGTGACCGACGCGCGGAGGGCGGTGCCGCGGCGGTGCTCGTGCGACTCGTGGGCGGTGAGGGCGAGGTAGACGGGCAGCGCCGCGAAGGGGTCGACGATCGCGAAGAGCGACGTGAACGCGGTGAGTCCGAAGGAGACGGCGGGGTGCATCGGGGTTACGGCGCCCGCTGTATCGGCGGCGGGGCGGCGGGTCAACCGGCCCGCGCGCTCACCCCGCGCGGTCGGCGGCGCAGCGCGGCAGGCGGATCAGCACCCCGGTGCGCACGTCGCCCTCCCAGCCCGACGGCGGCAGCGGCGCGCGGGTCAGGGTCACCGTCACGACCGCGCCGCGGCACCCCGGGCGGCGCGCGGCGAGGTGCCACGTCAGCCCGGTCGACATCCCGAGCCCGTGGAAGCTGAAGCGGAAGGCCCCGCGCGCGTCGGTGGTGTCGCGGTACGCGCCGGCGCTGTAGGGCGTGCGCCCGTCGGCGGAGCCCGCGCGCTCGACGACGACGCCCGCGGCGGGACGCCCGTCGGCCAGCACGACGCGCCCCTCGACGAGGTGCGCGGTGTACGGGTCGGCGATCGCCGGCACGTTGGACTGCGCCGCGGCGGAGCGCGCGAGGAGGGCCGCGGTGAGGAGGGCGCGTCGGGTCGGGCGGGCGTGCATCGGAGCGCAGCGTAGCGGAGGCGGGCGCGCGGGTCGCGAGACGCCCCCCGACGGGGGCACACTCCCCGCCCGATGGACCCCCTGCGCGGACGGATGGACGTGGATTACGACGCCGGGTATTTCGACCGCGACGAGCAGACCTGGTGGGCCGACCGCGTGACCGTGCGCGTCGACGGCGACACCGCCCGCGTCCGCCAGCAGCGGGGCTTCGCCGACCGGCCCGCCGAGCCCGTCGCGTGGGAGGCGCACGTCGTGGCGGTCGACGAGCACGGCGAGCTCGCCACCCTGCGCGACCCGGCCGGCGCGCTCCACCACTTCGACCTGCGCCACGGCCGCCTCCTCGCGGCGTCGATCACCGTCGTCGAGTCCGGTCCGTCGCGGGCGCCCGCCTCCGAGGCCGCGCTCGCGCTGTGGACGCGCCGCGCGCTCGACCTGCGCGCGACCCTCACCGGCGCGCCGTCGACCCCCGGCGCGACCGTCGAGCGCTACCTCGACGAGCACGGCGCCCTCGTCGGCGTCGACCTCCGCGCCCCC
>JAQBQI010000231.1 GCA_028287085.1 Myxococcaceae bacterium | reverse complement strand
CCTCTCCATGAATGGAGAGGGCTGACGGGAAACGCTCGCGTTTCAGCACGGTCTGCGCAGGTGAGAGTCAGCCCACTCCATTCATGGAGAGGGCGGCGCGGCAGCGCGGGTGAGGTGACGCAGGGCGAAGGTTCATCGCCAGCGGTGACCGCGGGCGCGGCCCGGGTGCCCGCCGCTACAGCGCGATGAGCTCGCCCTCGTAGCCGGCGCTCACCGGCATCGTCGGGCGGGTGCGCGCGAGGAGCTCGTCCATCAGGCGGGTGAGCGTCGCGTCGTCGTGGTCGGGGTCGTGGTGGAAGACCACCAGCTTACGCGATCGGGTAAGGTTGGCGAACTCCACCGCCCGGTCGAAGGTGCTGTGCCCCCACCCGATGCGCTGCTCGTACTGGGCGTCGGTGTACTGGCCGTCGTGGATCAGCAGGTCGCAGTCCTCGGCGAGGGCGCAGCCGGAGGTCCACCCGTGGGCGAGCAGCGGGCCGCGGACGCCGAGGGCGGGCTCGTGGTCGGGCAGGTACGTGAGCGAGCGCCCGTCGGCCGTGATGCGGTAGCCCACCGTGGGCCCCGGGTGGCAGACCAGCGACGCGTCGAAGGCGAAGGGACCGATGTGCACGTGGCCGTCGGGCACCTCGTGCACCGTGAGCCGGCACGGCAGGTCGCGCAGCCGCACCGGGAAGAGCGGCGGAGACATGTACCGGCCCAGCCGCGAGCGCAGCGACTCCGACGGCGAGGGCGGCCCCCAGATGTGCACCTCGAGGTCGGGCACGTAGAGCGGCGCGAAGAAGCCGAGGCCCTGGATGTGGTCCATGTGCAGGTGCGAGAGCAGGACGTCGACGCGCTTCGTGGTGCCCGCGATGGCGCGCCCCAGCTTGCGGATGCCGGTGCCCGCGTCGAGCACCAGCACGCTCTCGTCGTCGGCGCGCACCTCCACCGCGACCGTGTTGCCGCCGAAGCCCGCCGTCTCGGGCCCGGGCGTGGGCAGCGAGCCCCGCGTGCCCCACAGGCGCACCTTCACCGCCCGGCCCCGGCCCAGAAGAGCGCGATCGCGCCGAGGAAGCGCCCCGCCTGCCCCACCAGCGGCAGCGCCGTCACCACGAGGTGGCGCCGCGTGCCGTCGAGCCCGGTGATCCAGAACTCGCGGTGCGACGGGAGCCGCGTGCGCAGCGCGATGAGCAGCGGGAGTTCCTCGGGCGGGAGCGCCTCGCCGGCCTCGTTGGTGGGCGCGAACATCGTCGCCCACTCGCGCGCGAGCATCTCGCCCGTCTCGTCGAAGCGGTGGCCCAGCAGCGCCTCGGCCGGGTCGTTGTAGAAGAGCAGGTTCCCGTCCGGGTCGACGATGAACGCGGGCGTCGCCAGGTAGCTGGTCAACTGCCGGGTGAGAACGATCTCCAGTTCGCGCTGCATGTCGTGCGGCTCCCTCCGTGCGCGGGCGATCCTACGCACCACTCCCGCGCGGTGTCGACGCGCGTCGACCGGCGGGCGCGATCGAGCATCGACAGGAGGTGCGCCGATCGCGTTTCATGCGCCGCCGATGGACCCCCTCGACGAAGAGCGGCGCGCCCGGCGCGTGCTCCAGGACGCGCTCCGCGGCGCGCGCGCGGCCGCGACGGTGCCGGAGATCCTGCGGGCGGCGCTCGACGGCGTGCGCGCCGCGACGGGCTGGGCGCTCGGCCACGCGTACGTGCTCGCCCGCGACGGCACCGGCGCCCTCGTCTCGGCGGGCGTGTGGAGCGTCGACGACCCCGGGGCCTTCGCCCGCTTCCGCGCGGTGACGGCGGCGACGAGCCTCGCGCCCGGGGTCGGCCTGCCGGGGCGGGCGCTCGCCACCCGCGCCGCGGTGTTCGTCGACGACGTCACGGCCGACCCGAACTTCCCCCGCGCCGCGATCGACCCGGGCATCGAGGTGCGCGCGGGCGTCGGCGTGCCCGTCATCGCCGACGGGCGCGTCGTGGCCGTGCTGGAGTTCTACTCGGCCGGCGCGATCGCCGTCGACGAGCCGCTCCGCGAGGTGCTCACCCTGCTCGGCGAGGAGCTCGGCGACGCCGTCCGCAACCGCTGGGTGATGGGCGCGCTCGAGGACTCCGAGGCGCGCTTCCGCTCGGTCGCGCAGACCGCCACCGACGCCATCGCCAGCATCGACCACCAGGGCCGCGTGGTCTTCTGGAACCGCGGCGCCGAGGCCATGTTCGGCTACGCCCCCGAGGAGATGTACGGCGAGGCCCTCGCGCGCATCATCCCGCCGGAGTACCGCGCCGCCCACGAGAACGGCATCGCCCGGCTGCGCGACGGCGCCGCGACCCGCCTCGTCGGCCGCACCGTCACCCTCGAAGGGCTCCGCAAGGACGGCACCCGCTTCCCCGTCGAGCTCTCGCTCGCCCGCTGGCGCATGCACGACGCCGACTACTACAGCGGCATCATCCGCGACGTCAGCGAGCGCCACGCCGCCGAGGCGCGCCTGCGCGAGGTGGGCGCGGCGCTCCGGCGGCAGAACGACGAGCTCGAGTCGCGGCGCGCCGTGCTCGACGCCGACCTGCACGAGGCCGGGGCCTTCCAGCGCGCGATGCTCCCCTCGCTGGCCGCGGTGCGCGCGCCGGGCCTCGCGGTGCACGCCTGCTACGAGCCCGCGGAGGTGGTCGGCGGCGACCTGTACGACGTCTCCGCGGGCCCCGGGGGGCGGGTGCGCGCGCTGCTCGCCGACACGGTCGGCCACGGCGTGCAGGCGAGCCTCCGCACGATGGTGCTCAAGACCCTCTACGAGCGCCACAAGGCCGCGGCCGCGTCGCCCGCCGAGCTGCTCGCGCGGCTCAACGCCGACGCGGTCGCGATGCAGCCCGGGCGCCCGATGCGCTTCGCCGCGTGCTGCTTCGACCTGACGCCGTTGCCCGGCGGCGGCGCGCGGCTGCGCTACGCCAACGGGGGCCAGTGCCCCCTCGTGGTGCTGCGCGGCGGCGCGGCGATCGAGCTCTACGAGCCGGGCCCCTTCGTCGGCATGACCGAGGGCGCGGCCTGGGTCGACGGCGAGGCCGCGCTGCGGCCGGGCGACCGGCTCTTCGCGTACACCGACGGGCTGGTGGAGCAGTGGAGTCCGGAGGGGGTGAAGGCCGACGAGGGCGCGGTGCTGGCCGCGCTGGGGGCGGAGGGCGAGCTCGGGGCGGTGATGCGCGCGGCGGTCGAGGGGCTGCGCGCCTTTCGCGGGGGGCGCGCGCTGCCCGACGACCTGACGCTGCTGGGCTTCGCGCTCGGCGGCGCGTGAGCGGCGCTCACATCGCGAGGGCGATGCGGCTCGGGTTGCCCGGGTCGAAGCGCACCGGCACCGTGCAGCCCGGCTGCACCTGCGGAATCTGGAGCTGCGACACGATCGAGATGCAGCGGGCGGCGAAGGGCGCGGCCCCCGTGGCGGGGTGCACCTCGAGGCCGAGCACCACCTGCGGGGCGTTGTTGATGAGGGTTCCGGTGCCCTCGAGCGAGACGACGCGGGCGGTGCCGGGGGCGCCCTGCGCGAGCAGCCGGTTGCGCTCGGTGGCCTGGTCGCCGAGCTGCCCGATGAGCCGGTTGGCGTTGCTGAGCATCGGGAAGACCGTCTTCCACATGATGAAGCCGGTGAAGCCGAGGGTCGCCAGGGTGATGATGAGGGAGAGGATCATAGGGGGGCCTCCGAGATGGCGCTGCGGCCGCGGTGTGATGTCGCCGCGGCGGTCGTGTTGTGGCCAATCACTACTTCAATGACCGTGCCGTACCCTGTTATCGCGGATATCGAATGAGACGCGCGGGCAGCGCGCACTGACACACGCTCTCGTGTCGCTGACACAGCCCGCCGTGTGTCGGCGACACGCGCGCGCGACGGCTGAAATGGCCGCGAATCGGCGGAGGGGCCGGCGCCGGTACGCTTCGTGGAATGGAGGGTCGACACGATGATTCGAATGCTCGCGTACAAGGGAATCCCCACCGTGTGTCCCATTCACGGCGGCGGGGTGATCGAGTCGCCCGACCGCGGCGTGCTGGTGGGCGGCGAGGGGCTGCACGCCGCCGCGTCGGGTGACGTCTGCAACTGCCCGGGGGCGCCCAACACCATCCTGGCGGGCGCGACCGACATCCTGGTGAAGGGCCTGCCGGCCTCGGGCTGGCTGCACGTCACGGCGCACAACCCGGGCCCGCCCGACGCGCCGACGGCGTCGGTGATCTGGGGGAGCACCGGCGTGCTCATGGGCGGCGGGATGACGGTGGGCCCGGTCGGCCCGGCGACGGCGGCGTGCATGATGATGGCCGACGGGCGTAACGGCAAAGGCTGGAAGGGCGACAAGACCAAGCAGTCGGGACAGAACTGCGGCGTCGAGTCGATGCGGCAGATCATCAACGCGAAGCGCGCGCGCGACGGCGACAAGCGGGGCCCGATGAAGGAGGACGAGCTGCTCGACGAGACGCTGCGCGCGGGCGACTCGTACGTGACGGTGACCGACGGCGACCGGGCCGACGTCACGCTCATCGAGACCGACGACAAGCTCCGGCCCTACCGCGAGAAGCGCGACGCCGCCCTGGCCGCCAACCAGAAGGAGCACGGCAAGGACCGCGAGCTCTCCGACAAGGCCAACGCCGCGCAGAAGGAGTACGACCAGGCCTGCGAGCGGATCATCCCGAAGGCCGCGGGCTACGGCACGCCCATCGCGGAGGGCGACCAGCTCCACGCGATCGCCGAGCAGTCGCGCGCGCGGCAGCGGGCGCGGGCCGAGGCCGCCGCGAAGACCGACGACTTCAAGGACCCGGGCCGCGCCCAGGCGGGCGGCACGCTCTCGGGCCAGCAGCAGCGGGTGCTCGACCGGCACGGCATCGCGACCGAGGAGTACTCGCAGGACAAGAACGACCCCGAGAAGATGAAGGCCCTGGAGGACGCCGTCTGCCGCGGCCACGGGGTGATCATCGGGGTGAACGCCGGCCCGCTCTGGGGCGACGGGACCGAAGGCGGGCACGCCGTGCTCGTGACGGCCGTCGAGTACGGCGAGGACGGCAAGGTCACCGGCTACGTGACCAACGACACGGTGAAGGGCTGCGGCACGCGCGTGCCCGTCGACCGCCTGCGCGGCGCGCTGCAGCCGCAGCTCAAGGCCACCGTCACCAAAGACCCGATCTGGTAAGCGCGAAGAGGCAACAGCGACATGAACGAAGAAGAGACCGGAATCGCGGGCGCGCAGTTCGAACTCAGCGCCGGCCCCTACGCGGCGGGCGAGCTGGACGTGCGGAGTTTCAGGGGCACGGAGGCCATCTCGGCGCCCTTCTCCTTCGAGGTGACGGTCAGCACCACCGTCGACGCCGACGGCCTCGAGGACGAGCTGCTCGGGGCCGCCGCGCGGCTGACGATCCACCGGCCCGACGGCGGCGCGCGGCGCATCGACGGCGTGGTCACCGAGGTGCGCTCGCTGGGCGACCTGCTGCCGCACGAGCGCCACCAGTGCCGGGTGCGCGTCGAGGCGCGGCTGAGCCTCGCCGCCTACCGCCGCAACACCAGAATCTTCCAGAACCTCAGCGTGACCGAGATCGTCGACGCCGTGCTGCGCGAGCACCACGTCACCTGCGAGTGGCGCCTCGACCACCGCCAACCCGCCCGCACCTACTGCGTGCAGTACGCCGAGAGCGACCTCGCCTTCGCCCAGCGCCTGCTCGCCGAGGAGGGCATCTTCTACGTCTTCGCCGACCCGGCGCCCGAGCCCGGCGGTGACGAGGTGCTCGTCTGCCTCGACGCGGCCGAGGGCTACGTCCCGGTCGAGGGCCACGGCGCGCTCGTCTACCAGCCCGCCGAGGGCATGGTCGGCGCGGGCGAGCACGTGCACCGCTTCAAGCTCGACCGCCGCGTGCGCTCGGGCGCGGTCACGCTGCACGACTACGACTTCGCGCGGCCCTTCCTCGACCTCACCGCGAAGGAGCGCCTCGCCGAGCCCGCGCGCCGCATCGACGAGCGCGCGCTGGAGGTCTACGAGCACCACGGCGAGCGGCACGATCCCGACGTGCGGCGCTCGCTCGCGCGGGGAATGCTCGGCGCCCTGCGCGCCGACGCGGCGGTGGCGACGGGGCGCAGCGGCTGCCGGCGGCTCGCGCCGGGGAGGGTCTTCGCGCTCACCGAGCACGAGGTGGGGCGGCTCAACCAGTCGTACGCCGTGACCGCGGTGAACCACGAGGGGCAGCGCAGCGAGCAGCGCGCCGACGCCGCGGGGGCGCCCGCGAAGCCCAACTACCTGAACCGCTTCGAGTGCGTACCGGCCGCGGTGGCGTGGCGCTCGCCGGTGCCGGGGCGCGCGCCGTCGCAGGTGACCGAGACCGCGGTGGTGGTGGGCCCGCCCGGCGAGGAGATCTACACCGACGCCGAGGGGCGGGTGAAGGTGCAGTTTCACTGGGACCGCGAGGGGCGGCGCAACGAGCACAGCTCGTGCTGGATTCGCGCGGCGCAGGCCTGGGCGGGGGCGGGCTGGGGCTTCCAGTTCGTTCCGCGCGTGGGGATGGAGGTGGTGGTGACCTTCCTCGGCGGCGACCTCGACCGGCCGCTCAACACGGGCTGCGTCTACAACGGCGACCACCCGCTG
>JAQBQI010000156.1 GCA_028287085.1 Myxococcaceae bacterium | reverse complement strand
CGGGGCGGCGCCGCGGGGACCTTCGCGGCGGCCGCGGCGTCGAGGGCGGCGAGCACGGCGCGCACGTCGCGCACGCCGAAGTAGCTGGCGAGGTAGCGGACCAGGGTGTCGCGATCGAAGAGGCCCGCCTCGACGAGGGTGCGCGCCGTGTCGGCGAGGGTCTTCAGGTCCTGGGGCGTCGGCTCGAAGTAGTCGCCCCAGAGGAGCGCGACCTTGCCCGCGGGGACGCGCGCCGGCGGCGGGGTCGCCAGCCGCCCGAGCGCCTTGAGTCGGCCCGAGCGGGCGGCGTCGAGGATCTGCGCGAACATCCGGCGCAGCGCCCGGCCGAACGACTGGCGCAGCTCGCCGACGAGCTCGAGCATCGGGCCGAAGAGCACCCGCAGGGCCGCGCCGCTCGAGGCCGCCGCGAGCAGGCGCTCGGCGTCGGGGAGCACCACGCGGGTCACCTCGAGGGTGCGGCCGCGCTGCGCGACGATGTGCTCCTCGGCGACCTTCTGCCCCTCGCCCTTGAGCTCGAGCAAGAGCGCGTCGCCGCCGTCCTTGCGGCTCGGCAGGGCGCGCGTGGCGCCGCCGCCGGCGACCTCGACCTTGTTCTTGTCCTCGTCCTTCAAGCCGAAGAGGACGCGCTCGGGCTCCTGGTTGTAGCGGACCGCCCGGCTCTTCTGCGTGAGCGTGCGGTCGATGTCCTCGACCATGTCGCCGATGCCGTCGAGCAGGCTCTTGCCGACGGGGCCGTGCTCGCCGTCGTCGACCGACTTGCACCACACGGCGGGGCAGATGCCGAGCCTGTGCTCGACGCGGTCGGCGACCTTCCAGGCGGGCTCCTTGCCGTCGCCCACGAGCGCGTCGACGTAGACGGTGTGGGCGGTCTCGTCCCACTCCTCGCGGTGCCAGAACGGCCGCTCGACCGACACGAGCGCGCCCGCCTGGATCTCCTCGACGGCGCGGGTGAACTTGTAGCGCTTCTCCAGGCGGACCAGCCGGTCGCGCTTCCGGGGGTGGAAGGTCGGCTTCGTGGTCAGCGCCGAGTGCGCCTCGAACTCGAACTCCCCCTCGCAGACCGACCAGGTCAGCGCGCCGGCGCCGAGGCGCACGCCCTGTCGGGCCCACGTGAGCGCCACGGGCTCGAGGGCTCCCTCGTCGACGATCGCCGCGAGCCACGCGTTGACGGCCGCGACCTCGGCCTCGCGGGCCTCGCGGGCGGCGTCGTCGCCGGCCGCCGGCGGGGGCTCCGCGCTCTCGAACAGGACGTCCGGGAAGCGGCCCTCGCCGAAGAGCAGCGCGGTGGGGCGGTCGACGATCGGCCGCGGCAGGTCGTACTGGACGCTGGGGCGCTGGTTGCGCAGCGGCACCTTCGCGCCCGGGCGCTGCTTGTCCCACGGGTCGGCGAGGCCGCGGCCCTGGTACTGCTCGCCCTGGTAGAGCCGCTCGTGCTGCTCCATCTCGCGCGCCGCCGCGGTCATGGTCGGGGCCATTACGCGCGCGACCACGCCCTGCCCGTAGCCGACCAGCCGGTCGGTGATGGAGTCGAGCAGGCCCATGTCAGCGGTCCATCCAGTTGTCGTCGACGGGGCCGACGTAGGTCTTGTTGGTGGGCGCCTGGGCCATCCAGGCGGCGGCGACGAGCGCCGAGACGAGGTCGCCGTGCCCGCCGCCGGCCTGGCGGGGCGAGGTCACCGAGAGGCCGCCGCCGGGCATCGCGCGGCTGGTCACCGCCTGCAGCTGGCGGCGGAGGCGGGCGTCGTCGGGGAGGTGCAGCCGGCCCTCGCGCAGGAGCGTCCGGAGGAAGGTGTACGTCGCGGCCTTGCCGGCCTGGCCGTCGGGGATCGCGGTCGCGGTGATGGCGTGGCGCACGAGCTCGGCCGCGACGGCGTCGCGCTCGTGGCTGTCGCAGGCCACCTCGCCCACGCCGTAGCGCTGCATGACCGCGGCAAACCCATCGACGACGGCCGAGGGCTTGAGGGGTAGGCCCTTCTGGGGGCGCCGCTCCTCCATCGCCGCCAGGTGGAAGCGGTCAGTGACGGCCTGGACGATCGCGAGCGCCGAGGAGTCGCGGCGGAACGCGAAGTCGGCGCCGGCGCCGTAGGTGCCGCCCGCCTGGGGGGTGAGCACCAGCGGCCGGGCGTCGTCGACGGCGGCCTCGATGGCGCTGCGGTCGAAGAACGCCCCCGAGCCCGCGGTCAGCGGCTCGGCGTCGATCTCGCGCGCGGCGTTGTCGGGGTCGTTCTCCCGGAGGTCCGCCTCGATGGTGTGGTCGGGGTCCCAGCTGGGGTTGAGCGCGCGCGTCGGGGCGACGCAGCAGAGCGCCTGGCGGTGATGGCCGAAGTTCTTCGCCAGCAGCTCCTCGAGGAGCCCCACCAGCGCGATCCACGGGGTCGAGACGATCCAGCACTGCCCGCCGGGCACGATGCGCTGGATCACCGCGCGGTAGATCTCCGAGTCGTTGACGACCCCGGAGGCCTCGTCGAAGAAGAAGCAGGCCTCGTCCATGCCGGCGAAGACCAGCGTCTTGCCGCGCCCGCCCTTGCCGCCGCGGGTGGCGGCCGCCACGCGCACCGTCACCAGCTTGCCGTCGGGGCGCAGGAGCGTGAGCTCGTCGGCCTTGGGCTCGGACACCAGCGCCGCGCGCAGCGTCGCGGAGTCCTCGACGTACCCCCGGCAGAAGCTGAACGTCTGCCGCGCCAGGCCGAGGTCGGGCGCGAGGATGAGGCTGTAGGCGTGCTCGCCCTTGCCGAGCGTGGGGACCGGGACGGTCCAGGCGGCGTGCAGGGCCTTCGGCGCGAGCAGCCGGGAGGTCTTCCCGCCGCGGCCGCCGGCGCGCACCACGCTGGTGCGGGGCGCCGTGGTGGGGAGCTCGTCGAGCCGGCAGCCGAAGTGCTTGAGCGCGAGCTCGTCGTCGATGCGCGTCGGGCGGTGGCCGGCCGAGGCGTCGGCGATCGCCGCGATGAGGGGCGACAGCGCGAGGGCGCAGAACTCGGGCGACTCGGCGAACTCGCGGAAGGTCGGGGGCGGGGCCCGCCGCCGCTCGAGCTCGTCGTCGATCAGGCCGATCGCGGCGTCGTCGGCCATCTCACGGTCCTTGCGCGGGGGCGGCCTCCTTCGGCCGCGCCAAGGCCCGCAGCGCCTCGAGCTGGTCGGTCGAGAGCGAGCGCATGAGCTCCAACACCTGCGCGGGCGAGAGCTTCGACTTCAGCGTCGACATCGGCGGCAGCTCGTCGACGCGCTTCTCGATCGCGGAGATCTCCGCGCGGGTCTTCTCGCGGGTGAGCTCCGACTGCCGCCGCTGCTCCTCGCGCCGGTCGAGCAGGATCTGCACGGACACCAGCCGCGCCAGGGTCGAGCCCAGCTGCTGGATGGTCTGCGGCTCGGTCTCGAAGAGGCTCGAGCCTTTCGGCTGCGGGGGCGTCTTCTTCAGCGCCGCCCAGAGCTTGGCCGACACGCCCCGCACCGCGCGGTCGACGCGCTCGCGGCCGTCGACCAGGCCCGAGAGCAACGCGTCCCGCTGGAGCGTTGCTCTTCGTTGCTCCCCGAGGTTGGCCAGCTGCCGCGTGACGGTCGACGTCTTGAGGCCCATCGCGCGCGCCACGGCCGCGGCGTTGCCGCACTGGGCGTACATCGTCGCGAGCGTGTCGAGCTCGGCGGGCCCGAGCGGCTTGCCCTTCGCTCCCATGCGGTACCTCCCGGACGTCTCGGGACGTCCCAGGACGTCCTACGCGGCGCGCCGCGGGGTGAGGCCGCGCCGCGCCAAGCGCTCGAGGGCGACGGCCACGAAGGGCGCCTGCAGCTCGATCGCGCGGCACAGCCGGCCGGTCTCCTCGGCCGCGTCGAGCGTCGTGCCCGAGCCTGCGAAGGGCTCGTAGCCGACGTCGCCGGGGAGCGAGGAGTTGAGCAGGCACTGGGCGACGAGCGAGGTGGGCTTCGTCGTCGGGTGGCCGGGGGAGCGCTGGGGCTTCGGGTGCTCGAGCACCGTGCTGCGGGCGCGGCCGCCGTACCAGAAGCGGCGGCGGCCGCCCTTCCAGCCGTACATGAGCCCCTCGTGCCGGGGCTGGTAGTCGCACCACCCGACGACGAAGTGGTGCTTCACCCAGACGAGCGATTGGTGCCACTTCCACCCGGCGCCCTCGAAGGCGCGGGCGAAGTCGATCGAGCGCGGCCCCGTCGGGTGCGCGACGTAGATCGGCGCGCCGTCGGCGAGGGCCAGGTTCGCGCCGGCGAAGGCGCCCTCGAGGAGCATCGGCAGCCCCGCCGCGTCGTCGTTGGCGACGCGCAGGCCGTCGCGCGTCGCGCGGCGGTAGTCGACGCCGTAGGGCGGGTCGGTCCACATCCAGCGGGCACGCTCGCCGCCCATGAGGCGGGCGACGTCGTCGGGCCGGGTGGAGTCGCCGCAGAGCAGGCGATGCTCGCCGCCGTGGGCGGAGGGGATCACCCAGAGCTGGCCGGGGGTGGTGCCCCAGCGGAGGGTCAGCTCCGCGGCGCTGGGGAGCGGCGCGGGGCGGGTTGAGGTCAGGGGTGCGGTCGAAGTCGAAGAGGAAGATCGAGGCATATGCCGCGGGGCACGGGACCTCCGGGACGGTTGGGGGTGGGGGACGTCAGCGCCCCTCGGTCAGGCGCTCGAGACTCTCGACCATCACGTCGACGTAGACCGCGCCGATGTCGCCCAACGCGCGCCGCGCGAGGCAGACCGCCGCGGCGACGGCCAGCGCGAGCAGCACCACCAGCACGAGCGGCAGGAAGAGCTCGGGGTGCGCCCGGTACGCGTCGCCGGTGACGACGGCGCCGAAGGCCGCGCCGAGGGCCACGAGGCAGACGATGGGGAGGAGGCGCACCGTCACCGCGCCCCGCGGCGGAACATCGACGCGACGATGGAGAGCACCACCAGCACGGCGACGGCGGGCCGGTAGCCGATCTGTGGGCCGTGGAACATCGCGTGAGCGGCGACGTTCCAGCAGACCTGGAACAGCTTGGCGACCATCGCGAAGGCGAGGATGGCGAGCAGGAACCCGAGCGCGAAGAGGGCGAAGCGGATCATGGGAGTCCTCCAGGACGTGGGGCGTGAGCGCCCCGAGCTGCGCACCGGCGCCGCGCTGGAGGTCGCGGCGGATGAGCAGCTCGCGGCGTTCGCGAGGGGGAACCAGGGCGAGCGCCCCGAACAGCCCGCCGGCCCGCGCGCGGGTCGCGGTGGCGGGCTGGTCGCGGCGCTCGCGGGAAAGGCGGGATCGCCCGGCTCCGGGGGGTCTGCGCATTCGTCATGCGCGCCGGGAGCCGAACCGGGGTGTCGCGGGGTGAGCGTCTACGGGCGCATGGCGCACCTCCGGGTCAGACGTCTGAACGTCCCGCGGGCGGGGACGGAGGATCAGCGGCCGCGCAGGCGCTCGAAGAGCGCGCCGCCGGCCAGGCGCCACGGGGCGGCGTCGGCCTCGTCGAGGCCCTCGGCGGAGCGGGCGACGGTCCAGGGCACGTCGCGCCAGGGGATCAGGTACTGCCGGGCGCCCCAGGCGTCGCGGCCGACGTGGCGGAACTCGACGGCCAGCAGCGACACCCCGCCGGCGCCGGCGACGGCGTCGAGCTGCGCGGCCTGCTGGGGCCGGATCTCGTCGCGGGCCAGGCGCCCCGACTCGGTCGACTTGCACTCGATCGCGAGCGCGCGGCCCGCGGCGGTGCAGCCGGCGTAGTCGGCGGCCGCCTTCTCGCCCCAGCCGAGCGCCCACTCCCAGCGGCCGCCCTCGGCGCGCACGCGCTTCTGCACCACGCCGGGCTCGACCTTCGTGAACCACACCACCAGCAGCACCGCGAGGGCGGTGTTGAGGTAGGCCTTCACGGCGGCCTCCCAGGCCTTGCCGTGGCGGTTGGCGGCGCGGCCCGCCCGCTCCCTCGTCTCGGCCGCCGGCGGGCGCTGCGCGGGCGCATAGCCGGTCAGCACGGAGCCCCCGAGCACGTCGTCGAGACCGGGGTCCGAGGGGCAGCACGGCGAGGCGCCGGGGAGGGTGAGCTGCTCGGCCGTTCGTCGTCGCGCCATGGTGGGTCTCGGGGGCCCCGGCCGACCAGACCTCTCGCACGTGCACGAAGGCGTCCGGTTCCCTCCGCCGGCCCCGCGCATACGCGGGAGCAGAGGGGTCACCGGGGGTCGTGCGGAGGTCTCGTCGGTCGGGGCGGCGGGAGGGGGCGGGTCAGGTCGCGGGGTCGGGGTCCGCCGGCGGGGCGCCGGGGCCGAGCTCGCCGCGCTCCTCGAGCACGTGCAGCGAGTAGTCGATCTTGGCGCGCTGGGCCTTCTTCGCCTCGTTGTAGGCGGCGGAGAGGTCCTTCACGAGCTCGCGGGCGCCGGTGAGCTTCTCGTCGGCCTTCATCTCCTGCTGCACCCAGCGCAGCGAGGTCTCGGCGCGGACGATCTCGGCGCGCAGCTGGTCGCCGTTCATGCCCGCGGCATCCTCGGCGTAGCCCGTCGGGAGCTTCGCGATGATCTTTCGGATGTCCAATGAAGACCTCGGAAGTCGGATAAGTGTCCGAAGAGAGTCGGTTGGGCGGTCAGGCCGCGATCGGCTCGGGGCGCCCGTTGAGGTAGGTGCGCAGCGCGTCGCCGCTCACCCGGTAGTGGCCCTCGGCGCTGGTCCGCTCGGCCGCGATCAGGCCGTCGTCGCACCAGCGGCGCACCGTGCGGGCGTCGCAGCCGAGCTCGGCGGCGATCTCCGCGACGGTCCACTCCGTGTGCCGCTCGGTCCAGCAGGGCGGGACGGCGGAGGGGCGGTCGCCGACGACGGCGTCGAGCTCGTCGTCGTCGGCGCCGGTCGCGGGGGTGGGGTCGGGGCGGGAGTTCACACGAGTCAGCTCCGGACGCAGGTCGGGCCAGGGAGGGTTCTAGACTGAATGTCCGACTCGACTTTTGCGAGCGATGTCGTGTCCGACTTCCGGGGTTCCGTGTCCGACTTTCACGAAGCGATGTCCGACTTCGGCGACGCCGCGTCCGACTCGGCGCCGACCCGGGCGGCGGTGCGGTGCAGGAGGGTGGTGAGCTCGGCCGACACGTCGGGCTCGCCGCCGCCGCGCCGGGGGGGCGTGAGGGCGCCGCGCACGAGGTCCTCGTAGCTGCCGCGGGCGCGGGCGAGCAGGCGCGCCCCGAAGTCGGCGCGCTGCTTCGCGCGCACGTGGCGGCTCTTGTGGCTCTCCCAGTACGCGAGCTGCTCGCGGTCCCCGAAGGTGCCGGCGACGAGGTCCTCGAGGCCGCCCTTCGTCTGCTTCGCGCGCACCTCGCCGGTGACCACGTAGCCGAACCACAGCACCCGCACCTCGCGGGCGCGGCCGAGGCGCTCGAGCTGGTCGAGGCGGGTGAGCGCCGCGAGCGCCGTGCGCAGGCCGCTCCGGGCGTCGCGGTGGTGGGCGTCGACCGACTCGGGCCGGTCGCCCAGGCGCGGCACGCGGCCGCCGTCCGAGCCGCCCACCGGGAGCGCGCGGCCGCCGATGACGGGGAGCCACCGCGCGATCGCGCCCATGTCCGCCGGCACGTCGACGCGCCGCG
>JAQBQI010000150.1 GCA_028287085.1 Myxococcaceae bacterium | reverse complement strand
CGGGGCGGCGCGGCGGGCGACGGCGGCGCGCATCAGCGGCAGCGCCGCGGCGGGCGACAGGGTGCCCGAGCAGTAGGGGCAGCGCTCGATCCACGGGCCGCGGGGCAGGGCGAAGGGGACGCGGTCGAGGCAGATGTTGGGGCAGCGGGGGCAGGGCTTCGCGTCGAGCGCGACGTCCATCGCGGGGGGGCTCACCGGCGGCTCGTCGAGGAGGTCGTCGGCGCTGCCGACGAGGCGGGCGAGGGCGCCGCGCTCGCACCACACGAGCGCGCAGCGGGGGCAGTCGAGGGCGGCGCCGGAGAGGTCGCCCGCGCGCAGCACCAGGGCCTCGCCGCAGCCGGGACACGCGAGCGCGGAGCCGCCGGCGGTCATGTCACTCCGGGCCGTCGCCCGAGCCCGTCGGGCACCACGCCTGCCGCGCCGGCACGTTGGTGAGCAGCCGCGCGCGCGCCGCCCGGTCGCGCGGGACGGGCTGCCCCTCGGCGAGCACCAGCGCGGTGAGCTGGCGGCCGTAGCAGCAGCCCGTGTCGATGCCGGTGGCGAAGTCCTCGAGCTGGAGGTTGCGGCGCGCGTCGTGGCCGAACACGATCTGCTGCGGGCCGAGCCAGCGCTGGGCCCACGGCGTGCCGGTGAGCTTGCGGCTGGCCCGCCCGGCGTCGTCGATCGAGCGCACGGTGAGCAGGGTGTCTTCGTCGCAGGACGCGGGCGACTTCGCGGGGTCGACCCCGGCGTGCACCACCAGCAGCTCGTGCTCGGGCAGCGCGATCATCAGGGGCAGCCCCGCGAGGAAGCCGAACTGCCGCTCGGTGAGGGCCTCGGCGACGGCGCGGTGCCGCTCGGAGAGCTTCACCTTGCGGTCGGCGCTGCGCTTGCCGTGGTCGCGCGCGTGGCGCCACCAGCTGAGCACCTTCTCGTCGTGGTTGCCGCGCACGGCCAGCGCGCCGCACGCGCGGGCCAGCTCGACGACCCCGGCGGAGTCGGGGCCCCGGGCCACGAGGTCACCGACCAGCACGATCCGGTCGACGCCCGCGGCGAAGCCCACGTGGCGGAGCAGGTCGTCGAACTCCAACGCGCAGCCGTGGACGTCGCCCACGACGATGGTTCGTCCCATCGGCCGATCACTCTCCGTAGGGCGGGATCGTGATCGCCCGCCCGGTCCAGTCGTCCTTCACCCACCGCCAGACCATCTGGCGGAAGTTCATCTTCGCCCGCGCCCGCGAGAAATACTCGTAGTACCCGAGCACCACGCGCGTCATGAAGATCATGTTGCGCTGCGACGGCGGCACGCGCCGCTGCTGCAGGAAGTAGGTCACGAGCTCCTTGGCGCCCTGCACGTAGCTGTAGGTCGCGAAGTCGAAGGGCTCGTCCTTGAGCAGCCCCGCGGAGAAGTACTCCGCGATGCGGCCCATGTCGGCGAGCTCCTGCTCGTTGCCGCGGTCGCTGACGAGGCCGAGGGCGAACATCGCGTCCTTCACGCCCTCGACGTCGCCCGTCATGCGGGCCTTCACCATCGCGGTGAAGCCCACGATGAAGGCCTCGTCGAAGATCTTCACGCACCCGAAGTCGAGGATGCCGAGGCGACCGTCGGGCAGGATGCGGTAGTTGCCCGGGTGCGGGTCGGCGTGCAGCACGCCCCCCTTCAGCATCTGGAACCAGTACGCGTCGGAGAGCTTCTCCACGACGGCCTCGCGGTAGGCCTGGTCGGGGTTCTTCAGGGCCTCGCCGAGGTCGACGCCGTCGAGGTAGTCGTACGTGATCGTACGAAGCCCCGAGTAGCGCGTGTGCACCTTCGGGATGACCACCCAGGGCTGCCCCTCGAAGAGCTTGCCCAGCAGCTGGGCGTTGTAGGCCTCGCGGCAGTAGTCGGTCTCCTGCGCGAGGTGCTCGGCGATCTCGTCGGCGACGGGGGTGAAGTCGAGCCGGTCGTTGCCCACCACGTCGGCGAGCAGGCGCTTCACCAGCGCGGCGCCGAACTTCATGTTCTTGAGGTCGCCCTCCACCGACGCGACGGCGCCGGGGTACTGCACCTTCACGGCGACGGGGGTGCCGTCCTTCAGGGTCGCGCGGTGCACCTGGCCGAGCGAGGCCGCGGCGAGGGCGGTGCGCGAGAAGTCCTTGAACAGCTCTTCAGGCGTGGCGCCGAGGTCCATCTCGATGGCGTCGCGGATGGTCTCGTAGGCCATCGGCGGGGCCGAGCTCTGGAGCGACCGCAGCACCTCGCCGTACTCCCCAGGCAGCGCCTCGGCGTGCGTCGAGAGCAGCTGGCCCACCTTCATCAGCGGGCCCCGGAGCTCCTTCATCGTCGACGCGATGCGCCTGGCGTTCTGGAGGTGGCGGCTGAGCTCGGCGTCGGCGCGGCCCTCGGAGCCGCGCAGCCGGTCGGCGATCTTGCCCCCGAGGTAGCTCGACGCGACCGCGCTGCCGAGCCACCCCGTCTTCAGGGTGCGCACCAGCCGGCCGGGGACCTTCTCATCGGGCTGCTTCGCCATCGCTCTCCTCTCGCTACGCCCCGCAGCCTTTCACGACCGTCACTCCGCCGCACGCACGTTCGCCGCGACCCGCGCGCCGACCATCACGGTCACCCGCCCGCCTTCGACCACCACGCGCCAGTGCATCAGCCGCTGCGGGGCGGCCGGGCCGCTCGTCGCGAGCCCCTCGCCGTCGAAGGCCGAGCCGTGGCAGGCGCAGCAGAGCGTCGGGGTGGTCGAGGTGGCGCCGTCCTGGGGCGGCAGGCAGACGGCGCCCGCCGTGGGGCTCACCACACAGCCCTGGTGGGGACAGGTGGCCGACATCGCGAAGAGCCCCGCGGCGTCGCGCGCCATGATCACCCGCGCCTGCTCGAAGAGGCGCCAGCGCCGCTCGCGCCAGCCGTCGATCGGGCCCATGTCGACGGCGACCACCGCGTCGGCCTCGTCGGCGCAGCGGCTCAGCCCGAGGGCGAGCGAGGCCGCGCCCGCGCCCGCGAGCCAGCGTCGGCGGGAGGGCGAGGTCACGGCCCGCCGAGGAGGGCGTCGAGCTCGGCGCGCAGCTCGGTGAGGTGCGCCGCGGTGCCGCCGTCACGCCAGACGATGCGGCCGTTGTGGTCGGTGAGGATCCACTGCGGCAGCGGGCGGCCCGTGGTGTACGCGAGGAGCGTGTTGCCGAGGTCGAGCGCCATGGGGTGCGTGATGCCGGACTGCATGTTCCACTGGCGGCAGAAGGCGGGCGACGCGGGGTCGCCGGGGGAGGCGCCGTCGATGAGCACGCCGACGACGCGCAGGCCGAGCGCGCGGTAGGGGGCGTACACCTGCTCCTGGATCGAGCGGGCGAGCATCGCGCAGCCGGTGCAATAGCCCGCGGTGATCTCGAGCACGGTGGCCCGCGCGGGCACCCAGTCGGGGCCGTTGAATCGAAACGCGGTGCTGTCGCAGGTGGCCAGCTCGAAGGGCCGGATGACGGTGCCGACCGTGGTGCCGTAGGGCCCCGACGGGTACGGTCGGTTGGGGTCGGGTCCGTCGCCCGTCGCGGCCGGGCGGTCGGTGCCCGCCTCGACGACGTCGGCGCCGGCGTCGACCGGCGCGGGGCGATCGAGCGGGGGCACGTCGGGGGTCGGCCGGTCGACGGGCGGGGTGTCGACGGGCGGCACGTCGAAGCTGATGGGCGGACCCGAGTCGAGACCCCGCGGCGGCTCGCGCTCGGGGAGGCAGCCGGCGAGGCACACGGCCAGCGCGGCGAGGTGGGGGCGGAGCGGCACGGTGCTCGTGTGATACAACCCGCGGCGCCATGCATCCACTGGCCGAGCGGGTTCTTCGCGGCGAGGTGCGCGCCGCCGCGCGGCTGATGCGCGACATCGACGACCGCGCGGGCGACTGGCTGGGCGCGCTCGCCGACCTGCACCCCCACACCGGCAAGGCGTGGATCGTCGGCGTGACGGGCAACCCCGGCGCGGGCAAGAGCACGCTCACCGACCAGCTCATCGGGCACTACCGCAAGCAGGGGCTGCGCGTGGGCGTGGTGGCCGTCGACCCCTCGTCGCCCTTCACGGGCGGGGCGATCCTGGGCGACCGCATCCGCATGCAGCGGCACGCGCTCGACGCCGAGGTGTTCATCCGCTCGATGGCCACGCGCGGCCAGCTGGGCGGGCTCTCGCGCTCGACCGCCGACGTGGTGCGGGTGCTCGACGCCTGGGGCGCCGGGGTCATCCTGGTGGAGACCGTCGGGGTCGGGCAGGACGAGCTGGAGATCGCCCGCCTCGCGCACTCGACCCTGGTGGTGATGGCCCCGGGCATGGGCGACGAGGTGCAGGCCATCAAGGCGGGCATCCTCGAGATCGCCGACCTCTTCGTGGTGAACAAGTCCGACCGCGAGGGCGCCGACGCGACGGTGCGCGACCTCGAGATGATGATCGGCATGAGCCACGAGCTCTTCCACGCGGGCTCGCACAGCTTCGGGCACCACGGCGCGACGCTCGACCGCGAGGCCGAGCACAAGGTGGCCGCCGACGAGTGGTTCACGCCCGTGGTGAAGACGGTCGCGTCGCGGGGCGAGGGGGTCGCCGAGCTGCTCGCGGCGATCGCGAAGCACCGCGCGTGGCTGGGGCAGACGCGGGCGGGCGAGGAGCGCCGCGCGTCGCGGGCGCGCGACGAGCTGCGGCTGGTCTTCCGCGACCTGCTGGTCGACGACGCGATGTCGCGCGTGGGCGCCGAGCTCGACGAGGCGGCGACGCGGGTGCTGGCGAAGGAGTTCGACCCCTACCGCGCCGCGCGCGAGCTGCTGGCCCGCTACCGCGCGCGCCCGTAGCGCGCCTCACCCGCGCCTCACCCGCGTCGGTGGGGGAAGGCGATGACGTCGTTGATCGACTCGCGCCCCGCGACGAGCGCGACGAGGCGGTCGAGCCCGAGGGCGTTGCCCGCGGCGGGCGGCATGCCCTCTTCCAAGGCCGCGAGGAAGTCCTCGTCGATGGGGTAGACGGGCAGGCCCATCTCGGCGCGGCGCTGCTGGTCCTCCTCGAAGCGGGCGCGCTGCTCGCCGGGGTCGGTGAGCTCGTCGAAGGCGTTGCAGAGCTCGACGCCGGCGATGTAGAGCTCCGCGCGCAGGCACACGCTGGGGTCGTCGTCGAAGCGCCGCGCGAGCGAGGCGTGCACCGACGGAAAGTGCGTGAGGAAGGTCGGGCGGTCGAAGCCGAGGCCGGGCTCGACGTCCTGCGAGAAGCGGCGGAAGTACTCGTGCTCGTCGAAGGCCGCGAGGGCGATCGGGTCGGCGACGTCGGGCGCCCAGCGCGCGAAGGCCTCGCGCACCGTCATCTGCGCGAACTCCTCCTCGACGGAGATCTCGTTGTCGCCGAGGCGGATCAGCCCGGGCGTGGGCCCCGCTTCGGCGACGGCGCGCACGAGGTGCTCGGTGTCGGCGAGCACGTCGTCGAGGCCGGCCCACGCGCGGTACCACTCGACCATCGTGAACTCGGGCTGGTGCCGCCGACCGACCTCGCCCGCGCGGAAGCAGCGCGCGAGCTGGAAGCAGTGGTTCACGCCGCCGACGAGCAGGCGCTTCATGTGGAGCTCGGGCGACGTGATGAGGAAGCCGTAGGGCGTCGGCAGGCCCGACGGGGTCGGGTGCATGTGGCCGAGCACGCCGAAGGCCGAGAGGTGCACGTCGAGGCCGGGGCAGGTGACGATCGCGGGGGTCTCGACCTCGAGGAAGCGCTGCGCGCGGAAGTAGGCGCGCACCCGGTCGCTCGCGTGGTGGCGCAGGGCGAGGCGATTGCGCACCCCGTCGTGGCCGAAGCGGAAGGTCTCGCTGCCGCGGGCGAAGGGCGAGCGGGTGGGGCGGTGGAGGCTCTGCGCCTCGAAGGCGAGGTAGACCGGGAAGGCCCGGTCGACGGGGAGGAAGAGGTCGGCCGGGTCGTGGTCGACGACGGCGCGCAGGCGCACGAGGTCGCCGGGCGCGAGCGAGGCGGTGCAGGCGCCGTTGACCTGGATGCGGTGCCCGCCCTCGGCGAGCAGCACCGTCTCGGGGAAGGGGCGATCGAGGACGCGCCCGCAGAGCAGCCAGTGGCCCTCCGGCTGCGCGTCGATCCACTCGACGGGCATCAGCTCACCTGCTTCATGGGGTTGCGGTCGGGGCGGCGCCGGCGGCGCGCCGGCGGGGAGGGAAGGGTGTTGCGCGGATCAGCGGGTCTTGGCGACGCGCTCGGCGTACTCGCCGGTGCGCGTGTCGATGCGGATCATGTCGCCCTGGTTGATGAAGATCGGCACCTGCACGATGACGCCGGTCGTGCACTTGGCGGCCTTGAGCACGTTGTTGGCGGTGTCGCCCTTGAAGCCCGGCTCGGTCTCGATGACCTCCATCTCGACCCAGGTGGGCAGCGTCACGCCGATGGGCGTGCCGTTGTGCAGCAGCACCTGGCAGATGGCGTTGTCGAGGAGGAAGCCGCGCTCTTCGAAGTGCTTCGCGTCGACGTGGGCCTGCTCGTAGGTGCCGTTGTCCATGAACACGAGCTGGTCGCCCTCGGCGTAGAGGTACTGCATCTCGCGCTCCTCGATGTCGGCGCCGGACAGCTTCTCGCCCGACTTGTACGTGCGCTCGAGCACGTTGCCGCTGATCATCGACTTCATCTTGACCGAGGTGGAGGGGGTCCCCTTCCCGGGCTTGCGGAAGTCCACGCTCACGACCTGATAGGGCTCCCCATCCATGTCGATCTTGTTGCCGCGGCGGAGCTCGTTGATGTCGATGACTTGTCCCATGGAACGCGTGATCCCTTCGGCGCGGCAGTTACCAGAGAGCGGCGCGAGCCGCAAGCGCGGGCGGGCCCGGCGGCGCTTGCCACGGCCGACGCCGCTGGACTAAGGCCAGTCGGGCCATGTCGAGCCGCGACGTCGAGGAGGAGTTCCGGGAGATCAAGCGCGAGATCATCGAGAGCCGCGGCTTGATCATCAAGTCGAGCAACCTCACGAGCGCGCTCTCCGCCGACGTGAAGAGCATCGCGCGCCGCCAGGCGGGCTACGAGCGGCGCATCACGGTCAACAGCGCCACGGCCTACGTGCTCTTCGTGGTGGTCATCTTCGGCGGCATCAAGCTCTGGCTCGACGCCTCGCTGCGCGAGCGCGACGCCGAGCTGCGCGGCCTGCGCCGCTCGGAGGAGACCAGCCGCCGCGAGCTCGCGGTGGCGGTGCGCGAGAAGGAGGACCGCGCCGGCCTCGACGCCCGCGCCCAGGCCTTCTACGACCTCGTGCGCGACGGCCGCCAGCAGGAGGTCGTCGAGGCCTGGGAGCAGCTCCGCCGCGAGCACCTCACCGCGGTCGAGATCGCGATGTTCCAGGACGTGGTCGACCGCTTCCGCAGCAACCTGTCGGTGGTGGCCTACCAGCGCGGCCTCGAGCACGCCCGCATGGCCCGCTACGCCGAGGCCGGCGAGTCCTACGAGGAGGCCATCCGGCTCAAGGACGACGCCGGCCACATCCCCTTCGTGCGCATCGCCCAGGCCGACGCGCTGCGCCACCTCGGCCGGCAGCGCGAGGCCATCGTGATGCTCCAGGCCGTGGCCGACGGCAACGACCGCGAGGCCGCCGACGACGCGCTGCTCAAGATGTCGCAGTGCCAGGTCGACCTGCAGCTCTTCGGCGACGCGCGCACCACGCTGCGCACGCTGCTGCGCCGCTTCCCCTACGGCACGGCGTCGAACGAGGCGCGCAACTACCTCTTCCAGCTCAACATGCCTACGGTCGGGGCGAACCGCTGAGGCGCGGCAGCGCCGGCCCGCGCGCCGCGGCGATGCCGTCGTCGACGCCCACCACCCGCGCGACCCCGCCGGCGACCGCGACGCGCAGCGACGACGGCAGCAGCTGGTTCGAGGGCGCGTTGAGCCCCACCCGCTCGACCGGAACGCCCGGCCAGCCGACGACGAATTCCCCCGGCGCGAGCAGCGGGCTCGCGCACCTCGGCGCGCACTCCGCGTAGGACATCACCCGGTACGTCGCGAGCGCCGGCCGCACCCGCGCCGCCGCCGCGAAGATCGCGTCCGACTCGGCCAGCCAGGCCTCGCGGCTCATGCCCGGGCCGATCCGCGCGAAGCCCCCGACCCGGTCGGCGACGAGCGCGCGCAGCCCCGCCA
>JAQBQI010000134.1 GCA_028287085.1 Myxococcaceae bacterium | reverse complement strand
GATCGAGATCCTTGGTGAACGGCGATCCGAAGTTCGAGTTGCCCACCAGCAAGACGCGGAAGACCTGGCCGGCGACGTCGCAGGCCGCGCCGATGCCGTCGCCGTCGCCGTCGGCCTGGTCGGCGTTGACGTCGAAGGGGCAGTTGTCGACGGCGTTGTTCAGGCCGTCGCCGTCGCCGTCGAGGTCGCACGCGTCGCCCTCGCCGTCGCCGTCGGTGTCGCGCTGGTCGCCCGCCGCGGTCTCGTCGCAGTTGTCCATCGCGTCGGCGAGGCCGTCGCCGTCGCGGTCCTCGTCGCAGCCGTCGCCGAGGCCGTCGCCGTCGAGGTCCCCCTGGTCGGCGTTGGCCGCGCCGGGGCAGTTGTCCGACGCGTCGGGGGTGCCGTCGTTGTCGCGGTCGACGTCGCACGGATCGCCCACCTGGTCGGCGTCGAGGTCGGCCTGGTCGGCGTTGGCGAGGCGCACGCAGTTGTCCACCGCGTCGAGCGCGCCGTCGCCGTCGCTGTCGTCGCAGACGTCGCCGCGGCCGTCGCGGTCCTGGTCTTCCTGTCCCCGGTTGGCGACGCCGCGGCAGTTGTCGGCGGCGTCGGCCACGGTGTCGCCGTCGTCGTCGGTGTCGCAGACGTCGCCGCGGCCGTCGCGGTCGCGGTCGGCCTGGTCGCGGTTCTCGCGCACCGGGCAGTTGTCCGGGCCGTTGTTCACGCCGTCGCCGTCGCGGTCGTCGTCGCAGACGTCGCCGCGCTCGTCGTCGTCCTGGTCGGCCTGACCGCGGTTCGACACCCCGGGGCAGTTGTCGCAGGCGTCGCCGCGCGCGTCGCGGTCGCCGTCGCGCTGGTCGCGGTTGGCCACCGACGAGCAGTTGTCGCAAGACCCGCCGACGCCGTCGCGGTCGAGGTCGACCTGGTCGCGGTTGCTGATCGTGCGGCAGTTGTCGCAGACGTCGCCGACGGTGTCGCGGTCGCCGTCGCGCTGGTCGCGGTTGCGCGCGTTGTCGCAGTTGTCGCAGGCGTTGCCGACGCCGTCGCGGTCGGCGTCGCGCTGGTCGCGGTTGTCGATCGTGCGGCAGTTGTCGCGCGAGTCCGCCACGCCGTCGCCGTCGGTGTCCACCACCTGCGCCCGGAACCACGGCGTGCGGCGGTTGGCGCCCTCGATGGTCAGCTCGACGTGGAGGTGGTCGTTGTGCGGGTGCGGGCCGGTGTACGGGCGCGTGTCGGGGCTCGTCGCCGGCCCCCAGATCGAGCGGTCCCAGATCACGAGCTGCACGCCGATCTCCTGGGCGTGGCTGACGAGCCAGTGGGCGACCGGGTCGCCGAGGGTGTTGTCGGCCTGCCCCCCGATGAGCGGGATGAACACGTCGATGGCGCGCCCGGTGCCGTGCACCGAGGTCTGGCTGGTGTTGGCGGTGTTGGGCCGGCACGAGTAGCCGCCGTACGAGCGCACCTGGCGAAAGCTGCGGCGCAGGTAGTCGCCGAGCTCGCGGGTGCCCGCGAGGAAGTTGCCGCCGCAGTTGCGCCCGCCGTTCCACGCGGGCGCGCCGTTGTAGCCGACGCGCTGGCGGGCGGCGACCGCGCGCACCGCGGCGGGCATCAGCCAGCGGCCGGCGACGGCGATCTCCTGGGTGGTGGAGAGGTTGCTCGCCTCGTCCCAGTCGTCGTCGTCGGCCTCGGTCGGCGAGGCGACGCAGGCGCTGCCGACCAGGGCGGCGAGGACGATGAATCGGTGAGGGGAGAAGGGCGGGCGGCGGTGCGTGCTCACGGGGGCGCGATCATGAACGCGCGACCCGGCGAAGGTCCAACCCGGCGCCGTGGTCAGGTCAGGAGGCCCGGGGCGGGGAACTCCGCGAGGAGGCGCTTCACCTCGGCGGCGATGGCGGTGAGCTTCGTCTCGTCGTCGGCCGACTTCACGGCGCGGTCGAACCAGTCGGCGACCTGCACCATGTGCTGCGCGCCGAGGCCGCGCGACGTGAGGGCGGGCGTCCCGAGGCGCACGCCCGACGGGTCGAAGGGCTTGCGCGGGTCGTACGGGACGCTGTTGTAGTTGAGCTCGATGCCCGCCACGTCGAGGGCCTTGGCGGCCTTCTTTCCGGGGATGCTCTGCGGGGTGAGGTCGACCAGCAGGAGGTGGTTGTCGGTGCCGCCGCTGACCAGCGAATAGCCGCGCTCGGTCATCGCCGCGGCGAGGGCCCTGGCGTTGCTCACCACCTGCTTCGCGTAGGCGCGGAAGGCCTCGGTCGAGGCCTCCTTCGCGGCCACGGCGATGCCCGCGATGTTGCCCTCGTGCGGCCCGCCCTGGAGCCCCGGAAACACCGCCTTGTCGATCGCCGCCGCGTGCGCCGCGCCGCAGAGGATCATCCCCCCGCGCGGCCCGCGCAGGGTCTTGTGGGTGGTGCTGGTGATGATGTCGGCGTGGCCGACGGGCGACGGGTGCGCGCCGCCGACGACGAGCCCGGCGATGTGCGCGATGTCGGCCACGAGGACGGCGCCGACCTCCTTCGCGATCGCGGCGAAGGCGGCGAAGTCCCAGGTGCGCGGGTACGCGGTGCCGCCGCAGAAGAGCAGCCGCGGGCGGTGCTCGTGGGCGAGGCGGGCGACCTCCTCCATGTCGATCCGGTGGTCTTCGCGGCGCACGGAGTAGGCGACGCTCTTGAAGTACGAGCCCGTGATCGAGACGCTCCAGCCGTGGGTGAGGTGGCCGCCGTGCGGCAGGCCGAGGCCCATCACGGTGTCGCCCGGCTTGCAGAACGCGAAGTAGACGGCGAGGTTGGCGGGCGAGCCGGAGTAGGGCTGCACGTTGGCGTGCTCGACGCCGAAGAGGCCCTTGATGCGGTCGCGCGCGGCCTCCTCGATGGGGTCGATGAACTGCTGGCCCTCGTAGTAGCGCTTGCGGGGGTAGCCCTCGGAGTACTTGTTGTTGAGCGACGAGCCGCAGGCCTCCTGCACCGCGCGCGACGCGTAGTTCTCGCTCGGGATCATCCGGAGCTTGTCGCGCTGGCGCTCGTCCTCCGAGCGGATGAGCGCGGCGATCGTCGGGTCGGACTCGGACAGCGGCGGGTCGTGCAGGGGGTGCGTCATGGGGGTCACTCCGGCTCCTCGTGGGGGCGCGGATTGTGGTGGCTCGCCGCGGGCGATTCAAGCGAACCCCGAATGCGCGCGAGCTTGCGAGCCCCCCGGGCGTCGCCCACCATCGAAGAGCAGCCATGAGCGATTCGCTGACCCGCTATTCAGGTCCCAACCACGAGGGCACCGCCGCGACCTCCCCCTACGGCCAGAGCCGCATGGCGCCCGCCATCGAGCTCGTCGACGTGGCCAGGGAGATCGCCCAGGCCAACGCCCTCATCGGCGCCGCCACCGCCGACAAGCTCGGGCTCATCGCCGAGCAGATCCGCGCGCTCCAGGAGCAGGCCCGGATGATCCTGGAGAAGGCCCGGCGCGACGCGGTGCTGCACACGGCGGAGTGCCGCTTCCAGAAGGTCCCGGGGCAGGTCTATCACCTGTATCGGAAGGGCGAGGGGGAGGGGGCGCGGCACTACTTCTCGATGCTCTCGCCCGACGACTGGAAGGGCCACCCGCCCGACCCCTTCGAGGGCTCGTACCGCGTCGAGGCCGACCTCTCGTTCACCTCGAACGAGGAGGTCGCCCAGCGCGACGCGCGCTTCGCCAGCGCGCGCAAGCTGCTCGGCGGCGGCTGAGGCTCAGGGCGCGCAGGTGGCGGCGGTGCACGCCGTCGCGGGCGCCACCGAGGGGCACTGGCCCTCCAGCAGCTGCACCTGGTCGAAGTCCGCGGTGCCGGCGGCGCCGCCGTTCCAGATCTCGATCTCCAGCAGGATGTGCGTGTACGCGGGCATCGTGAATTCCCGCGCGTACCAGCGCCACGCGCCGTCGGCGATCACCGGCGCCACGGGGGGCGGCAGGCTCGTGCCGAAGCAGGGCTGCCCGATGAGCCAGTGCTCGTTGCCGAGCGCGGCCGTCGAGGTCGAGCTGCGCATCCCGATGAAGGGCCACGTCCCGGCGCTCCCGCGGATCCACCCGGTGACGCAGTAGCGCGCGCCGCCCGTGACCGGAATACTCGACTGGGTAAACACCCGGCCCGCGCTGTAGAGCTCGGTCTCGCGCAGGTAGTGGCCCGTGCAGGCCGAGCCGTCCGTCGCGGTGGTGATCGGCGTGGTGCCGCCGCGCGGGAGGTTCCAGCGGGCGGTGCCAGACTCCCAGTCCTCGGAGAAGGCGACGCGGGTGCAGGCCGCCGTCGCGGTCGAGACCGGGGGCAGGCAGGTGGTGCGCTCGCAGTGGCCCGAGACGCAGCTGAGCCCGGCGCCGCAGGCGTCGCCGCAGCGGCCGCAGCTCGTGGCCGAGGTGGTGAGGTCGGTCTCGCAGCCGTTGCCGGCCGCGGCGTCGCAGTCGGCGAGGCCGGCGGTGCAGGTGAAGCCGCAGGCGCCCGTCGCGCAGGTCGCGGTCGCGCCCGCGGCGGCCGGGCAGGCATTGCCGCAGGTGCCGCAGTGCGCGAGGGCCGTCTGGCGGTTGGTGCAGACGCCGCCGCAGCGCACCTCGCCGGTGCCCGCGCAGGGGAGGTCGGCGCACACGCCCTCGGCGCATCCCTGGCCGGCGCCGCAGGCGTGGCCGCACGCGCCGCAGTGGGCGGCGGTGGTGGCGAGGTCGGTCTCGCAGCCGGTGGAGGCCATGCCGTCGCAGTTGCCGTGAACGGCGTCGCAGGCGAAGCCGCAGGTTCCGGCCGCGCAGCTCGGGTAGGCGCCCGCGACGGCGGGGCACGCGCGGTCGCAGGCGCCGCAATGCAAGGGGTCGTTCTGGAGATTGAAACACCCGCCGGCCGTGGTGCAGGCCGGGCCGCAGGGGGTGAGGCTCGGGTTGCCGCAATCCACGATGGCGCAGGCACCTTCCCGGCAGACGCTGCCCGCGCAACACACGCGGCCGCAGGCGCCGCAGTTGCTCAGGTCGGTCTGCGTGTCGACGCACGCGCCCCCGCAGGTGGTGTTCGCGCACGACGGACCGGTGTCCCCGCCCACGTCGACCCCACCCGCGTCGACGCCGACGTCCCCGATGCCCACGTCGGGTGTGCCCACGTCGGGTGTGCCCGCGTCGGGTGTGCCCACGTCGGGTGTGCCCACGTCGGGTCTGCCCGTGTCGATCGCTCCCGTGTCGACGGCCCCCGTGTCGACGACCCCCGTGTCGACGGCCCCCGTGTCGACCTCACCACCCGCGTCGACGTCGCCGCCCACCACCGAGTCGTCGCAACCCACCGCCGCCGCCAGCAGCACCAGAGCGCCCCGCCACTTCATTCGCATCGCGATCCTCCTCCCGGGCCGCCACGTTGCGCCCGGCCGACGCCCCGCGGTGTATCCGATCGCCGCCCGCGCCGCGCGCGGATCGCAGTCCCCGCCTGTCCGGCGACGTCGGCGCTTCCGGTCGGCGCGGGTTTGTGGGTACATCCGCGCCCCAACCATGTTTCGCGGACGCGTACGGCACATCCATTTCGTCGGCCTCGGTGGCATCGGCATGTCGGGCATCGCCGAGGTGCTGCTCACCCTCGGGTACACCGTGTCGGGCTCCGACCTGAAGGCCACCGACATCACCCGGCGGCTCGCCGCGCTCGGGGCGATCACCTACGAGGGCCACCGCGCCGAGAACGTCGCGGGGGCCGACGTGGTGGTCTACTCGTCGGCCGTCGCCGCGCAGAACCCCGAGGTCGCCCGCGCCCGCCTGCACGGCGTGCCGGTGATCCCCCGGGCCGAGATGCTGGCCGAGCTGATGCGCCTGAAATACGGCATCGCCATCGCCGGATCGCACGGCAAGACCACCACCACCTCCCTGGTCTCGACGGTGCTCTCGGCCGCCGGCCTCGACCCCACCGTGATCATCGGCGGCAAGCTCAACGCCATCAACTCCAACGCCCGCGCGGGCACCGGCGAGCTGCTCGTGGCCGAGGCCGACGAGTCCGACGGCAGCTTCCTCAAGCTCACCCCGACGGTCGCCGTCATCACCAACATCGACCCCGAGCACCTCGACCACTACGGCACCCACGCGCGCCTGCTCGACGCCTTCGTCGAGTTCGCCGACCGCGTGCCCTTCTACGGCCTCGCCGTGCTCTGCCTCGACCACCCCCACGTGCAGTCGATCCTGCCCCGCATCGACCGCCGGCACGTCACCTACGGCACCAACCCGCAGGCCGACTACGTCGCGAGCGAGGTCACCTACGAGGGCCTCTCCACGGGCTTCTCGCTGCGCCGCCGGGGCGAAGCCCTCGGGCGCTTCGAGGTGCGCGTCCCCGGCCTGCACAACGTGCTCAACTGCCTCGCGACCATCGCCGTCGCCGAGGAGCTCGACGTCCCCACCGACACCACCCGCGAGGCGCTGCGCAGCTTCGCGGGCGTGCAGCGCCGCTTCACCGTCGTCGGCGAGGTCGGCGGCGTCACCCTCGTCGACGACTACGGCCACCACCCGGCCGAGGTCGAGGCCACCCTGGCCGCCGCCAAGGGGGGCTTCCGCCGGCGCGTCGTCGCCGCGTTCCAGCCGCACCGGTACACCCGCACGCGCGACCTCTTCGAGGAGTTCACCCGCGCGTTCAACCTCGCCGACGTGCTCGTGGTCACCGAGGTCTACGCGGCCGGCGAGAAGCCCATCGAGGGCGCGACGGGCGAGCGCCTCGCCGAGGCCATCGCGGCCCACGGCCACCGCGGCGTGCACTTCGAGGCCGACAAGGCCCGCGTCGTCGACCGGCTGGAGGAGCTCGTGCAGCCGGGCGACGTGGTCATCGCGCTCGGCGCGGGCGACATCAACCAGTCGGTGCGCGCGCTGCACCAGCGCCTCGCCGCGAAGTCGGCTTAGACCCGCACATCTCGCTGGACGAACCCACCCGCGCGGCGTTCTGCTGGCGCGCGATGCACTCCCCCGGGTGGTTTGGAGCGGCCGATCGGCGCGCGGGTCTCGTGGCCTTCGGCGTCGCCCTCGCCGCCGCGCTCGCCGCCGCCGCGGTCGCCGGGCCCAAGGGCTGGCCCCTCGCGTCGGCCGCGCTCGGCGTCGCGTGGATCGCCGGGGCGTGGTCGGTGCGCCCGGCGGGGCCCGACGCGGCCGCGCCGGATCGCCTCCCCATCGCCGCGGCGCTGCTCGTCGCGCTCGTGACCTTCGCCGTCGCGTGGCAGTCGCAGCCCACCGTCACCCTCAACGAGGGCCTCGGCTGGGACGGGCTCCAGTACCACGCGCTCTACCAGTTCTTCCGCACGGGCGAGTTCGCGCAGCGGCCGCTCTTCCCCTACCACCAGCGCCTCGGCGTGCCCGCGCTCGCGTCGGCGCTGCCGCTCGGCGAGCGCGCGGCCTTCCTCTGGATCACCGCCGCCTTCCACACCGCCGCCGTCGGCCTGCTCGCGCACTTCTGGATCGTGCGCCGCCGCCTGCGCGCCGACCTCGTGGTCGCCGCGTGCGGCTGGCTCTGCCTGCACTGGATGTCGCCGCTGCGCGCGGGCGTCTGCTACCCGATCAACATCGACGCCTCGACGGTCTTCTTCGACGCGGCCTTCTTCCTCCTGCTCTGGTCGCCGCGGCTCGTCCGGCTCGCCCCGCTCGTCGCCCTCGTCGGCGCGCTCTTCAAGGAGTCGGCCCTGCTCTCCGCCGGCCTCTGGCTCGCCGCGACCGCGGCCCTCGCGCTCCTCGGCGACGCGGCCCGGCGCCCGGCCCTCCGCCGCCGCCTCCCGGCGCTCGCGCTCTCGGCCGCGGCCGCCCTCGTCGGCAAGACCCTCG
>JAQBQI010000109.1 GCA_028287085.1 Myxococcaceae bacterium | reverse complement strand
CTCCTGCTGACGCCGCCGGCGCGCGCGCAGAACAACCACCAGACGAGCGGGGCGACCAACGCGCGGCAGGCCTCGCCCGCCGAGCGTCGGGTCTTCGAGCAGCTGCGGTGCATGTGCGGCGACTGCCCGCGCGAGTCGCTCTCGACCTGCGCCTGCGGCTTCGCCGACGGGCAGCGCGAGCGCATCCGCGACCGGCTCGCGCGCGGCGACGAGCCGCGGGTCATCATCGAGGAATACGTGGCCCGCTACGGCAGCGAGTCGCTGGAGGTTCCGCCCGACCGCGGGGCGAACAAGGCGCTGTACGTCGTGCCGGTGGTGGCGATGCTGGCGGGCGGCGCCGTCGGGCTGCGCCTCGTGCGCCGCTGGGCGCGCAAGCCGGTGCCGACGACGCCCGCGGCGAAGGCGCCCGCGGACGAGTCCACCCACGCCGCCTCGGCGAGCGAGTACGACCGACGCATCAACGAAGAACTGAAGGGCCTCGATGAGTGAGCTTTCGGTGACGGAGAGGGCGGCCCGCCACGTGGCGCTGATCGCGTTCGGCGCGGTCGTCGTGGTGGCCGTGCCCATCGGTCTGATCAAGGGCGCGCCCGCGGTGGCGCTGTGGCTGGCCTTCGCGCTGCTGTCGACCGCGGTGCTCTTCTTCTGGGAGACGCTGCGCCTGGTGCTCGACCCGACGCAGCCCGGCGACGACGACGAGGGCGACGACGACGGCGCGGCCCTCGCGGCCCTCGACGCGCGCAAGCGGGCGGCGCTGCAGGCCCTGCGCGACCTGGAGTTCGAGCGCTCGATCGGGCGCATCGGCGAGGACGACCACCGCGCCCTCGAGGCGCAATACCGCGAGGAGGCCCGCGCCGCGATGCAGGCCATCGACGAGGGCGTCGGCCCGTGGCGCGCCCGCGCCGAGGCGATGCTCGCGGCGGCGGCCGAGCCCTCACCCCCCAACCCCCTCTCCCCTACGGGGCTAAGGGGGGGCGGAGAAGAGCCGGAGCCGGAAGCAGTAGGTCCCACCCCAACGTCAGAAGCGCCTCTTGCTCCCACTCTCCCCGTAGGGGAGAGGGGGCAGGGGGGTGAGGGCCCCGCCACCCTCGACTGCCCGAAGTGCGCGACGCCCAACGACGACGACGCCGTGTTCTGCAAGCGCTGCGGCCAGCGCATGAAGCCCGAGGTCGCCGATGCGACGCACTGACCGCCTCGCCCTCGTCGCCCTCCTCCTCGCCGCCGCGCCCGCCGCCGCCCAGGACGCCGGTGTCGAACCTGCTCCCATCGTCGGGCACGGGCCCGCGCCCACGGAGCCCGCGCCCGGTCCGGTCGACCCGACGCAGGCGCTGCCGCCGGGGCACCCCTCGGTCGGCGGCGGCCCCGCGCTCAACGGGGGCGGCGACCCCGCGGTGCGCCGCGCGGCGCTGCCGCAGACCTTCGCCGAGGAGTCGGCCACCGTGCCCGAGGGCAGCGTCATGGTGCGGGTCATCGACGTCCGCGGCGCCGCGATCGAGGGCGCGCCGGTGCGCCTCGGATCGATGCGCGAGGGCGAGCGCGACGCGCCCCGCGAGGCGCGCACCAACGCCGACGGCGTGGCCACCTTCGGGGGCCTCGCGCGCGGCGGCAACGTCGCCTACCGCGTGAGCACGGAGCTCGACGGCGCGAAGTTCGGCGCCCTGCCCTTCCAGCTCGGGAGCAGCGCGGGGCACCGGGTGCAGATCGTCCGCTACGACGTCGAGCACGACGGCCGCGGCGTGCTGCTGTGGGACGCGCGCACCGAGATGCGCTTCCGCGACGACCGCCTGCTGGTGGTGCAGCGCCTGCGGCTGGCCAACCTCTCGGCGCTCGCCCTCGGCGAGGAGCAGCCCAACCCGCGGGCGTACGTTCCGCGCGAGGGCCTGCGCTTCGCGCTGCCCGCGGGCTACACGGCCTTCACCTCGCAGCCCTCGATGAACGACGTGCGCGTCACCACCGAAGGCGACGACGCCGTGCTGCGCGGCAGCCTCCCCCCGACGCTCAACGAGCCGGTGGAGGTGGTGTTCCAGTTTCAGGTGAAGCTGAGCGGCGGGGACGTGTCGTTGCGCCTCGGGATGCCCCTCCCGGTGGTCAACGCACTGGTCGCCGTCGAGGCGCCGCAGGGGCTCAGCCTCTCGGTCGACGGCATGCCCGCCGGCGAGACCCGCGAGTCCAACGGCGAGCGCATCCTGCTCACGGGCGTCTCGCGGCAGCCGAGCGACGCGCCGCTGCGTACGGTAGCGATCCACCTGAGCGGCATCCCCTCGCCCGCGGGGCCCGCGCGGCCGATCGCGACGGGGGCGATGGCGCTGCTCGTGGCGGGCGGGCTCTTCACCGCCCTGCGCCGCGGGAATACCACCTCGGGTAAGCGCAGCCGCGCCGACATCGAGGCCGAGCGCGACCGGGTGCTGGCCGAGGGCGCCGAGCTGGCGCGCCGGCACGAGGCGGGCGACGTGGGCCCGCTGACCTACGCGCGGCGGCGGCGCGAGCTGACGCTGTGGCTCTCGACGCTGCTCAAGGAGCTCGACGAGGCCGCGGCGTGACCGACGCCGACGCGCGGTGGTGGGCCCTGCTCGACAAGTCCCGCCGCAAGGACCTCGCGGCCTACGAGACCCGGCTGCTCGACGCGCTGAAGAAGCTCACCGTGCCCGAGGTGGTGGACTTCGACCGCTTCGTGCACGAGCGCATCCGCGACGCCTACCGCGCCGACCTCTGGGAGGTCGCGTACGTGATGAACGGCGGCTGCTCCGACGACGGCTTCGACTACTTCGTGGCCTGGCTGGTGTCGCGCGGCCGGGACCGCTACGAGGCCGCGCTGGCCTCGCCCGAGGCGGCCGCGAAGGGCGTGAGCCCCGACGACGAGCCCTACGAGTTCGAGGCGCTCTGGTACCTGGCCTCGCGCGCCTACGCGGCGATCACGGGCAGGGACGACTACGAGGCGGGGGTGGCGCCCGCGGTGACGCGAACGCTGATCGGGGTGCTGCCGGAGGAGGACGCGATCGTCGCGCGGCACCCGAAGCTGGCGAAGCGCTTCGGGCTGGGCTGACGGTTCACTTCACCGCGAGCAGCTCGACCTCGAAGACGAGCGTCGCGTCGGGCGGAATCACCGCGCCGGCGCCGCGCGCGCCGTAGCCGAGCGCGGGGGGGATGGTGAGCTTGCGCTTGCCGCCGACCTTCATGCCGGCGACGCCCTGGTCCCACCCCTTGATGACGCGGCCCGCGCCGAGGGGGAAGGAGAAGGGCCGGCCGCGGTCGACGGAGGAGTCGAACTTGGTGCCGTCGGTGAGCCAGCCCGTGTAGTGCACGTCGACGGTCTTGCCGGTGGTGGCCTCGTCGCCCGTGCCCGCCTTGAGTTCTTCGATCTGGAGGTCTGCCATGGTGGGCGTGACGCTCGCACACAGACGCGGGTCGGGGGAAGCGCCGCCAACCCCTCAGGAGTTCAGCGCCACCAGGAACTCCTCCATGATCCCCTTGGCCTTCGCGAGCTCGCCCGGCGGCAGCGAGATCGCGCCCACCACCGGGTGCCCGCCGCCGCCGTGGCGCTCGCAGAGCTTCGCGATGTCGTGCGTGCGCGGGCGCTTCGACCAGGGGTTGTAGCCCACCGAGATCTTCACCCGCTTGGGCGTGCGCGACAGCACGATGGAGTACGTCGCCGTCGGGAAGAGCTTGTACCCGACGAACTTCGCCACCGTGTCGAGCGGCGCGTCGCTCAGGTCGAACCACGCCACCGAGCCGCGCTGCTCGCCCGACTGCTCCATGCGCTTGGAGAGCGCCTCGTGCCGCGTCTTGATCGGCTCGAGCCGCCGCAGCACGTCGGGGTGCCGCGCCAGCTCGTCGAGCGACGTCACCGCCAGCTGCGGGATCATCCACGCCAGCATCGAGTCGTCGCCCTGCTCCTGCACCACCGCGGCGAGCTTCATCGCCGACGCCTCGAAGGAGCTCGCCTGGTCGGCGTCGGCGAAGCGCGCCGCGTCGATCACGTCGCTCCACGCGACCAGCTCGTCGAGGTCGGGCGCCGTCCAGCCCCAGCGCTCCCTGGCCACGTCGACGATGAACTTCGTGCACGACCCGTAGGCCCCGTCGTGAAACTTCCGGCCGCTGGTGTCGGACCGGAAGTGCAGCTCCGAGCCCGGCTCCTGGAAGGCGCTCACGTGGTGGTCGAAATACCAGTCCAGGTAAGGCGACTGCGTGTAGCGGTAGTCGAGGATGGCGTTGATCGCCCCCACCATCAGCTTGTCGCCCGGCGGCGGCGCGTTGGGCTCGTACAGCAGCCCCCGGAAATGGAACTTCGCCTCGCTCAGCGCGGGCTGCGTCTCGCGCAGGAAGCGCGAGAAGATCGCCGCGCTCGCGGCCCCGTCGAAGCAGTATCCGTGGTGGGCGACGAGTACGTCCATGGCGGCTGTGGCGCGGACGATGGCACCGCCCCGGCCTTCGCAGCAAGCACTTCGGCGCGTTGACCGCGGCGCCCCGCGGGGGTTAACCCCTTCGCGAACGATGCGAACCCGGATCCTTGGCCGCAGCGGAATTCAGGTCGGCGAGGTGGGCCTCGGCACGTGGGGCATCTCGGGCGAGGGCTACGGGTCGTCGTACGAGCTCACCGCGCGCGCCACGCTGCGCGCCGCCGTCGACGCGGGCGGCTCGTTCATCGAGACCGCCGACAGCTACCGCGAGGGCGAGCTGCTCGCGTGGATCGGCGACCTCAAGCGCGACGTCGGCGCCGACAAGGTCTTCGCCTCGGTGCGCGTCGGCGTCGACCGCGACCCGAAGCACCCCGTTCCGCGCAAGGACTTCTCCCCGGCCTACCTCACCGCGGCCTGCGAGCGCGCCCTCGCGCGGATGGGCGTCGAGGCCCTCGACGCGCTCGTGCTGCACAACCCCTCGGCCAGTACCCTCGCGAGCGGCGAGGCCTGGGCCACGCTCTGCGACCTCAAGGCCGCCGGCAAGGCCCGCCTCATCGGCGTCAGCGTGGGCTCGGCCGACGCCGGCCACGCCGCGCTCGAGCGCGCGCCCGACCTCATCGTGCTGCCGTACAACCTCTACTACCCGACGCTTCTGCACGAGCTGTCCGGGCTCATCAGCCGGCACAACGTCTCGGTCGTCGCGCGCTCGCCGCTCGCGTACGGCCTGCTCGCCGACGGCTGGTCGGCCGCGCGCCGCTTCTCCGACGACGACCACCGGCTCTACCGCTGGACCCCGAGCGACCTCGCCCGCCGCATGAAGCAGCGCGACGCCCTGCGCGAGGCCCTGGTGCACCCGCCCGTCGCCTCGCTGCGCGAGGCCGCCCTGCGCTACGTGCTCGCCAACGGGCTCGTCACCGTGGTCGTCCCCGGCGCGCGCGCCCCCGACCAGGCCACCGAGAACGCCCGCGCCGTCGAGCGCGAGCCCATGCTCTCCCAGGCCGCCCTCGCCGACATCGCGCGGGTGATCGGCGAGCCCCCCCGCTGACCGCCGGGGCGTACGCTCGCGCGATGCGCCCCGCCCTCCGACCGCTGCCGCTGCTCGCCGCCCTCGCCGGCTGCGTGACGCCCGCCCTCGCCCAGCCGCGCGACCCGCTCACCGCCCCGATGGTGGTGCTGCTGCGCGGGGCCCCCGACGGCGAGCGCACCCGCGTGGTGCTCCAGCGCGCCGACGGCCAGGGTTCGCCCG
>JAQBQI010000103.1 GCA_028287085.1 Myxococcaceae bacterium | reverse complement strand
GCGGCCTCCGCGGGGCGCGACGGCGCCGGCGTCGAGGCGTGGACGCGGCCGCTCGCCGACCGCTCGCTGGTGGCGGGCTTCCCCTTCCTGCCGGGCAGCGCGCCGCCGAGCTTCCTGCACCGGTCCTTCGGCGAGTACCTGCTGGCCGAGTCCTTCGCGGTGCGGTGCCACCGGATGATCCAGCCCGTGGAGGACGTCTCGCCCGACGCCCGCGACTTCGCTCCCGACCTGCTCGCGCGCTGGGTCGAGACCGCCGGCACCGTCGAATTCACCGACGAAACCCGTCAATTCCTTGCGGTGATGCTGCCCGACTGGGAGGCCTTCGCGCAGAACAAGAAGCGCCACCGCACCGGCCGCATCGAGCGCTGGACGGCCTTCGAGGAGGCGCTGCTGCACCGCTTCTTCACCGAGGACGTCGCGGCCGCGTGCCTCCCCCTCCTGCACCGCGGCGTCGGCCGCCTCGACGAGGTGCGCGCCCGCGCGCTGCTCAACTACTTCGCGGTGCTCTCGCTGCACGCCGTCACCCCCCCGCGCCGCCTCGCGCTGCCCGACGGCGCCGAGGCGATGCTCCCGCAGTTCCTCCGCTGGATCTCCCTGGGCTACTCCGACGTGGTCGACCCGGTGACGCGCTACCTGTCGCTGGCGGGCCGCTCGATCGACGTCGACCTCGCCCAGCTCGACCTGATGGGCCTCGACCTCCACGACTGCGACCTCGACGGCTGCAGCCTCGTCGGCGCCGACCTCTCCGACGCCGACCTGCGCGGCGCCTCGATGACCTTCGTCGACCTGACGCGCGCGAGCCTGCGCGGCGCCGACCTGCGCGGCGCCGACCTGCGCAGCGCCGTCTTCCGCGGGACCCTCCTCGACGGCGCCGACCTCACCGACGCGATTCTCGTGGGCGTCGACACGACCGCGCCGGAGTTCGCCCGCGTCGACCTGCGCCGCGCGGTGCTGTCGAGCTGAGCGGCCCCCGCTACTTCCCCGTCACATGCGCGAGCACGTCGAGCTCGTCGCCGCTCACCCGGTAGGCCCGCCCGAAGCCCATCACGAAGCCGCCGCTCCCCACCGGCGTCAGCTCGACCCAGTGGAAATCCCCCAAGTCCAGCAGCGTCTCCGCGATCGCAAAGCGCGCCCGATACTTCTCCTCCGCCCCGCGCTCGCGCGCTTCATCCCTCCCCACGAAGCGCGCCTCCACGGTCAGCATCACCCGCGTCAGCGCGTGGTTGCTGCGCGCGTCGCCCTCCCGCCACGCCTCGCTCACCATCAGGCCCGCGCGCTTGTTCTCCCGCAGCGCCGCCGTGTGCGCCGACAGCTCGCTCACCAATATCCACAGCCGCGTCGGCCCCCGCGTGCGCGCCCACGGCACCAGCGACACCGCGGGCCCGTCGTCCCCCTGCACCGCGAGGCTCGCCACCGGAACCTCCTCCAGCAGCCCCGCCAGCGCCTCCGCCGGATCAGCCATCGCGCAGCACCCGCCGCGCGAGCTCGACCTCGCGTCGCCGCTCCGTGTACCCCTCCGGCCGGTCGGCGGGCGGGTACGCCAGGAAGGCCGACACCGTGCGGTCGAGGTACTCCCACAGCGGCGTGTGCACGAAGCCCAGCTCGGCCTTCGCCCGCGTCGGGTCGATGTCCGACATCCACCGCGGGCTGAAGGGCGACACCTGCCGCAGCGCGAGCCCCTCGGCCTCGATCGCCGCCGCGCTCGCCGCCACCAGCTTGGCCGGCGCCCCCACGCGCCACGCCATGCGCTCGAGCACCTCGCGCAGCGTCGGCGTCTCGTCCTGCGCGAGGTTGTACGCCTGCCCGAAGGTGCGCTCGTCGCCCAGCATCGCGGCCAGCGCGCGCGCCACGTCCTCGCTGTAGACGTGCCGCATCGGCTGCTCGCCCCCGTCGGGCAGCAGCACCTCGGCGCCGTCGAGCAGCCGCCACAGATAGCTCTCCACCCGCCGCTGCGAGTCGCGCGGACCGTTCACCATCGGGATGCGCACCCGCGTCGCGTGCGAGCGCTCGTGGCTCACGAGGTCTTCGCACGCGCGCTTGCCGACGCCGTAGTCCCACTGCCCCGCGTCGATCTCGTCGGCCGGCCGCGCCATCACGGGGCCGTCGTAGTCCTCCTCGCGCGCGGGCTTCGGGCAGCCCTCGCGCACCAGGTACACCTGCCCCGTCGAGATGAGCACGTAGTGGCCGAGCGCCGTGCGCGCCACCGTGTCGAGCAGCGGCTCGACGTCGGCCGCCGTGAAGGCGCCGAAGTCCACCGTCGCGTCGAAGTCGCGGCCCTTGATGAGCGACGGCAGCACCCCGGTGGTGCGGTCGCCGAGCAGCGTCTCCACCCGGTCGGCGAAGGGCGGCGTGCGCGTGCCGCGGTGAAACAGCGTCACCCGGTGACCCGACGCCACCAGGCGCCACGCCAGCAGGTGGCCCACGTAGCGCGTACCCCCGAGGATCAAGACCTTCATCACAGTGCTCCTTCGCGCAGCCACTCGCCGAAGCGCTCGCCGATCATCAGGGTCGGCAGGTGCGTGTTCGCCGTCGGCACCGTCGGCATCAGGCTCGCGTCGGCCACCAGCAAGCCCTCCGTGCCGCGCACCCGCCCCCGCCCGTCGGTCGCCGCGCCCGCGTCGTCGTCGCTCCCCATCGGAACCGTCCCGCACGGGTGGTAGCCCGAGTCGCAGAAGGCCCAGATCCAGCGCGAGAAGCGCTCGCTCCCGAGCACCCGCTCGGGCGGCCAGACCACCCGCGCGAGGTCGCGCATCACCGGCGTCTCGGCCATGGCGCGCCCCACCTCCAGGGCCTCCAGCGCCCGCGCCCGGTCGGTCGGGTGGTCGAGCAGCCGCGACTCGATGATCGGCTTCGCCCGCACGTCGGCGCTCGGATACCGGATGAGCCCGTGGCCCTCGGGCTTGCCCACCTGGCACATGATCGCGACCAGCGGCAGGTGCATCGTGGGCATCAGCACCGCCGAGCCGGCCTGCAATTGCAGGTCGTTCTCGTGCGCGCCGTCCTTCGAGCGGAAGCGCACCGTCGTCTGGATGAGCGGGTGCGACAGGTCGCATATGCCCGGCTTCGGCCAGAGGAAGAAGGCCGCCCCCGGGTGGTCGAGCAGCCGCGCCCCGACCGCGGCCACGTCGGACACCACGCCCACGCCCAGCCGGGCGAGCTCGGCCCTCGGACCGACCCCCGAGCGCAGCAGCAGCCCCGGCGTGGCGACGGCCCCGGCCGCGAGCACCACCCACTTCGCCGCGATCGTGTACACGCGCCCGCCCGGGCTCTCGACCTCCACGCCCACCGCGCGGCGCCCGCGGAAGACCACCCGCCGCACCAGCGTGTTCGCGCGGATCGTGAGGTTGCCGCGGGCCCGCACCGCCGGCGTGAGGTAGCAGCGCGCGGCGCTCATGCGCTCGCCGTCGATCTTGTTCATGGCGTGCGGGGCGTAGCCGCGCGCCTCGGGGTGGTTGGTGTCGTCGCAGCGGGGCATCCCGATGGCCGCGGCGCCTTCGAGGAAGGCCGCCTGCCACGGAACCAGCTCGTCCGCGGTGTGCCGCCGCAGCGGGATGGGTCCGCTGTCACCGTGCCACTCGTCGTGTCGATCGAGGTCGGTCTCGAGGCGCTTGAAGGCCGGGAGGCACTGCGCCCAGTCCCAGTCGGCGAGGCCCCGCGCGGCCCACTCGTCGTAGTCCGAGGGCACGCCGCGCAGGCCGATGCAGGTGTTCACCGCCGACGACCCGCCGACGACCTTCCCCCGCGGCAGCGGGAAGGGAACCTGCCGACGGTTGGGCTTGTGGGTGTAGCCCCAGTCGTGGGCCACCAGGGAGTTGCGGGTGCCGTCGCGAAGATCCTGCGGGAGCGCCCCCGGCGTCGGGTAGTCGGGCCCGGCTTCGAGCAGCAGCACCTGCCGATCGGCGCGCTCGGTCATTCGCGCCGCGATGACCGCGCCGGCGGCGCCCGCGCCGACGATCACCGTATCGAAGCCTTCATTCATGGAGACATCTCCCTCGCACGGGCGTGCAATCGTGAACAGCCCTCTTGTCCCGCGCGCGACCCGGCGCAACGGTTTCGCGGGGCCCCGGCGATCCCCGGAAACAACTGCCGTCCAGTGCGTCGCGGCGCTCGGGGCATCGCGCGTTCCGCCGGAGATTCCGACGGTGGCACCCACCGTGCACAAGGGCCGCTCGCGTCGGAGGTGCCAGACAACACCTCCCAGCGACGCGACGGAGTCACGCCATGGGATCGCTCGGATCGGTCACTGCGCTCGAGGCGTATCGGCATTCGCTCACCGGGGTCACTCCGCTGTCGGCCGAGGAGGAGCGCATGCTGGCGCTCCGCTGGCGCCACGGCGACCAGCGCGCGGGGCGCCGGCTCATCGAGGCCAGCCTGCCCTTCGTGATCACGGTCGCGACCGAGTACCGGCGCTGGGGCGTCCCCCTCGAGGACCTCATCCAGCAGGGCAACCTCGGGCTGCTCAAGGGCGCGATGCGCTACGAGCCCGAGCGCGACTGCCGGCTCATCACCTACGCCGTGTACTGGATCCGCGCGGAGATTCGCGAGTACGTGGTGAAGGCCTACCGACTGGTGCGCATCGGCGGCAGCAAGGGCGAGCGCCGCGCGCTAAGGGCCTACCGCCGCACCCGCGAGGACGACCCCGAGAAGCTGGCCGCGCTGTCGGGCCTCACGCCCGAGCGGGTCGAGAAGCTGCTGCCGATGTTGAAGCAGCGCGACGTCTCGCTCGACGCCTCGATCGATGGCGAGACCCCGGCGCTCGATCGCCTGCGCGACCCGGGCGACTCGCCCGAGGAGCTGGCCGACCAGCACGGCATCGCCGACGACCGCCGCGAGCGCGTCGAGACGGCCCTCAGCGGCCTCAACGAGCGCGAGCGCTGGATCATCGAGCGCCGCGTCTTGAGCGAAGACGACGTCACGCTGGAGTCATTGGGCAAGGTGCTGGGCATCTCGAAGGAGCGCGTGCGCCAGATCGAGGCCCGCGCGCTGGAGAAGCTCAAGGGCACGCTCAGCGACCTCGCGGCGTAGCGCGGGCCCTCCCCCAAACCCCCTCCACCCGTCACAGCATCTGCACCGGGTCGACGTCGATCGCCACGCGAATACCGTCGCGGGTAAACGCCTCCATCTCGTCGACCATGCTCAGCAGCACCCTTCGCAGCGGCGGCCGCTCGGGGCAGCGCAGCAGCGACTGCATGCGCCACCGCCCGCGCAGCCGCTCGATGGGCGACGGCGCCGGACCCAGCACCTTCACCTTCCCGCTCACCACGTCGGGCAGCGCCCGCAGGAACGAGTCGATGCGCCGCGCCATCTCCTGGAGCTTCTCCTCCTCGGGGCCGTCGAGCTTCAGCGCCGCGAGGCGACCGAAGGGCGGATAGCCCAGCTCGCGCCGCGCCCCGATCTCGTCGTCGAAGAAGCCCTCGAAGTCGTGCTGCTTCGCGCGCGCCAGCACCGGGTGGTCGGGCTGGTACGACTGGATCACCACGTGCCCCGGCAGGTCGCGCCGGCCCGCGCGCCCCGCCACCTGCGCGAGCAGCTGGAAGGTGCGCTCGGCCGAGCGGAAGTCCGGGAAGGCCAGCGCCGCGTCGGCGGTGATCACCCCCACCAGGGTCACGCGCGGCATGTCGTGGCCCTTGGTGACCATCTGCGTCCCGACCAGCACGTCGAGCTCGCCGGTGCGCAGCTTCTCCAGCACCGCCTCGGTGCCCATGCCGCTCGCCACGTCGCGGTCGAGCCGCCCGATGCGCGCCGACGGGAAGGAGTCGATCAGCGCCCGCTCGAGCTTCTCGGTGCCGACGCCCAGCAGCTGGATGTCGGTGCACCCGCACTTCACGCACGAGTTGGTGAACGGAACCTTGAAGTCGCAGTAGTGGCAGCGCAGCGCCCCCTCGCGGCGGTGCAGCACCAGCGCCACGCTGCACGACGGGCACTCCATCGCCTCGTCGCACCGCACGCACCGCACCGTCGGCGCGAAGCCCCGCCGGTTCAAGAACAGGATCACCTGCTCCTTGCGCTTCAGCGTCGCGTCGATGGCGCGCACCATCGGCAGCGAGAGCAGCTCGTGCCCCGTCGGGCCGCGCGGCCCCACGCGCTTGAGGTCGACGATCTCCACCGAAGGCAGCAGCGCCGCCGTCGGCCGGTCGGGCAGCGAGAGCAGCTGGTACCGACCCTCCAGCGCCGCGTGGTAGCTCTCCACCGACGGGGTCGCGCTCCCCAGCACGCAGGGCACGCCCGCCCGGTGCGCCCGCAAGAGCGCCAGGTCGCGGCCGTGGTAGCGGAAGTGGTCGTCCTGCTTGAACGACCCGTCGTGCTCTTCATCCACCACGATGAGCCCGAGGTCGCGCACCGGCGCGAAGACCGCGCTGCGCGCCCCGATCACCACGTGGCACTCGCCCCGGTGCAGCTTGCGCCACATCGCGTGACGGTCTTGATCCTTCAGGCCCGAGTGCATCACCGCGAGGTTGTCGCCGAAGCGCGCGCGGTAGCGCCCCACCAGCTGCGGCGTCAGCGCGATCTCCGGCAGCAGCAGCAGCGCCCCGCGCCCCGCCTTCTGCGCCGACTCGATCGCGTGCAGGTACACCTCGGTCTTACCCGACCCGGTAACCCCGTGGAGCATGAAGGTCTGCCGCTCGTGCCGCGTGACCGCCCCGACGATGGCCGTCACCGCGTCGACCTGCGCCGCCGTCAGCTTCGGCGGCGTGTCCCTCGGCACCGGCGCCCCGAAGAAGGGGTCGTCGGGGATCTCGCGCAGCGCCAGCGCCACCGCGCCGCGGGTCTTCAGCGCGTCGACGGCCGCGCGCGCGCCCTTCACCTGCTGCCGCAGCTCGGCCATCGAGACCTCGCCGCGCGACTCCAGGATGGCCACCACCTCGGCCTGCCGGTCGCCCCGCAGCTTCGGCCGCGAGGCGAGAAACTCCGGCGTCAGCGACGCGAAGGTCTCCTCGCGCACCTTCGCCCAGCGCGCCTTGAGCGACGCCTTCACGAGGCCGCTGCCGCGCGGATCATCCCCGTCGCGCTTGCGCCGCTCGACCGCGGGCGCCGCCGAGCGCAGCACCTCCCCGATGGGGTGCAGGTAGTAGTCGGCCGCCTCGCGCAGGAACTTCAACAGGTCTTCGGAGAACACCGGCTCGGCCTCGAGCAGGTGGAAGATCGGCCGCACCTTCGCCGGGTCGACCTCCGCCGGCGGGTGCTTCGAGACGCCCAGCACGTAGCCCACCAGGCGCTGGCCGCTCACCGGCACCACCACGCGCACGCCCGGCGCCACGTGCTTCTCCATCCCCTCGGGCACCGCGTACGTGAGCCCCGTACGCAGCGGCAGCGGAACCGCCACCTCCACGTAGAGCGCCGGCAACGACTGCGGCGACGGGGCGAACAGCTCGGGTTGGTTCAGGCCCATGACCTCGCCGTTCTAGTCCGCGCGCGCGAGCAGGTCCACAGATCGTGTGACAGGCTATGTCCGCACTTCGTGGGGGCCGTGGGCCCGTCGGAGAACTATGGTGGCCGCGATGACGGACAGCGTGATCGTGGACGGCCCCGCCCCCGGCCTGCGGGTGCTCCAACGCGAGGTGATGCACTGGGCCTGGAGCCCCGACGGCCGGTGGCTCGCGACCGCCGACGCCGTCGACGTCGAGGGCGGCACCGTGGTGCGCGTCTACGACCACGCCGACGGCCGCGAGGCGCTCACCATCCGCGGCCGCGAGGCGCTCGCGCTCGCGTGGCCCTCCAGCGAGCACCTCCTCGTCATCCGCTCGCAGGACCTCGGGTCGCGCGCCGTGCTCCACGCCGTGCCCGACGGCGGCGTGATGGGCGCCGCGCCGCTGCCCGGGCTCACCCGCGCCCGCGCCCGCGTCTCGCTCAGCGCCACGCGCCACCCCGACGAGTGCGCCGCGCGCGCGCTCGTCACCCCCGGCCGCTGGCCCGGCGGCCTGCGCGAGAACGTCCGCCAGCGCTCGGCCTACGTGCTCTCGCTCCCCGAGCTCGCGGTGATCGCGGCGCTCGAGCCCGACACCTGGACGGCCCTGCCCCGCCTGCCCCACGTGCGCCCCGCCGTCGCCACGCTCTCGCCCGACGGCGAGCTCATCGCCGTGTGGCTCGGCACCCCGTCGCCCTCCGACGTCGCGCGCAACGACACCGGATCGCTCTGGCTGGTCCCCTGGTCGGGCGGCGCGCCGCGGCGGGTGTGCGCGGTCGGTTCGGGCGTCGAGTCGGTGAGCTTCACCGACCCCTCGCGGCTCTTGCTGCAGTCGGTCTTCGGGCTCGGCGTCGTGCGCGACCGCGGCGACCTCGCCCTCGTCGACTCCGGGCGCGCGATGGTGCTCTTCGACTCGCGCCTCGCCGCCGAGCCCGACGACTCCGCGGGGTGGTTCGGCGCCCAGGGGTCCGTCGACGTGCACCCCGACCGCGAGCGCGCCCTGCTCGCGGGGCGGCAGCTCCAGGGCGCGCGCTACGTCGGCTCGCTGCACGAGCTCAACCTCGGCTCGGGGCTCACGCCCGCGCTGCGCCCCGCGGCGCTCGCGGCGAAGGTCGAGCTCGGCGTGAGCGCCGCGTACACGGGCGACGGCCACGCGCTCGCCGTGCTCTGCGGGCGCGCGCCGCGCACCGCGCTGGTGAAGCTCTGGACCTCCTACGCGGGCGGCGAGCTCGGGGGCCACCCGGGCTGGTCGGTGCTGCTCGAAGGCAAGAAGCCCCGCGAGGCCCGCGTCGCGCGCGCGCCCGGCGAGGTGGGCCTCACGGTGTCGTGGCGGGTCGACGGCAAGGCCCTGCGCCGCGGCTCGCTCACCCCCGTCGCCGAGCGCCTCGCCTGGATCACCCGCGACGCCCTGCGCGCGGCGCCGACCGGACGCGACGGCGATTCGTGATAGGCCCAGTCGCATGAGAACCCTCGTCATCGCGACCGACCTCGGACAGACCTCGACGAACGCCGTGAGCTACGGCGTGAAGCTCGCGCGCGACCTCGGCGCCGAGGTGGTGCTCGTGCACGCGTGGCAGCCCACGCAGATCACCGTGCTCGACGCGACGATCATCCTGCCGGCCGACCGCCAGGCCGACGAGTCGTCGAACCTCCAGCACCAGCTCGAGAGCGTCGCCGAGCAGCACCGCGCGTCGGGCGTGACCATCACCACCCGCCTCCTCGACGGCGAGCTCGCCAGCGTCATCGCCGACCTCGTCGCCAGCACCAGCGCCGAGATGGTCGTCGTCGGCACCAGCCTCCCGCGTCTCATGACCCGCATCCTCGGCAGCAACGCCCAGGCGGTCGTGCGCGCCGTGACCTGCCCCGTGCTCGTGGTCCACGAGCCGGCCTGATCGCTCCTGGGCCCCCGCCGCGGCCCGGCGGGGCCGTGTGGCGATTCAGCCACCGACCCGCGGCCCGATGGTCGCACCCCCCTCCCGTTCCGACCTTTCCAGAACTCCTGCATCCCGCGGGAAAAGAGGCACACCTGCGCGCTGGCAGCCCCGCCCTGGCGCTCTGGAACGAATCTCCCTATTGCTTCAAAGTGTGGCAAGAAGTCGCTGGGCGACCTCTCCACCACGCCACCACCCCTGATGATCAGACGACGAGTCCGGCGCCCCACGCCGGAGACCGCGCAGCCAGTCGCCCCCCCGTCGCCGCCTTCACGGGCGGTCCCGTGGCGGCTGCTCGGCGCGGGGTTGACGGTCGCGGTGATCGCCGTCGTCGCGGTCGCGGGCCGCGGCCCGGCGCGCTGGCGCCG
>JAQBQI010000091.1 GCA_028287085.1 Myxococcaceae bacterium | reverse complement strand
CGGGGCGGGCGCCGGGGCGGGCGCCGGGGCGGGCGCCGCCTCGGGCGAGTACGTCGGGTTGAGCATCGAGTGCCGGCAGAACTCGCAGGTGAAGAAGCGCGAGTTGCCGGGGGGCGGGAGGTGAGCGCCGCAGTTGGTGCAGTCGAGCAGTTCCAGGGCCATCGTTGTTCCTCGGAATCGGAGTGGCGTTGCCGCGGGGCGCAGCAGCGCGTCGAAAGCACCACGCGCCGGCCCGGGGGGTCAATGACCTCGTGGCCCGTGGAGCCCGCGCGCCGCCTCCCGACGGCGCCGTGCGATGCTGCCGCCCGATGCGCCGCACCACCCTGTCCCCGCTCCTCGCTGCGTGCCTCGCGGCCGCCTGCAACGACCCCGCGCCCGCCGCGACCGACGCCGCCGCGACCGACGCCGCCGCCGCCGACGTCATCGACGAGCGCGCGCTCGCGATGCACCCGCCGCCGCCCGTCGACCCGTCGCTCTTCGACTGCCGCGCCCGGGCCGCGCCCGCCCGCGCCTCGACCGTCCCCTTCGCGTGCGGAACCGACCCCACCTGCCGCACGCCGCAGGTGATGGCGCACCGCGGGGCCGGCGGGCCCTTCGGCTTCGTCGCGCCGGAGGACACCCTGTCGGCCTACCGCGCGGGCATCGCGCTCGGGGTCGAGTACGTCGAGACCGACCCGCGCCCCACGATGGACGGCGTGCTCGTCAACCTCCACGACGACACCGTCGACCGCACCACCGACGGCACCGGGGCCGTCGACCAGATGACCTTCGCCCAGGTGCGCGCGCTGCACGTCCGCGCCGACGGCCTCGCGGGCGACTTCTCCTGCGAGCGCGTCCCCACGCTGCGCGAGATCCTCGACGTGTGCCGCGGGCGCGTGATCGTCGTCGTCGACGCCAACAAGACCGACCGCGTCGACCTGATGGTGCAGGCGATCCGCGAGGCCGACGCGGTCGACTCGGTGGTGTTCAGCACCAGCAGCCTCGACAAGGTGCGCGCCGCGCTCGCGCTCGAGCCGCGGCTGCGGGTGCACATCCGGCCCGACACGGTGGCGGCCATCACCGAGCAGCTCGACGCGCTCGCGCCGATCGTCCCCGCCATCGTGGAGCTGCGCCACGCCGACGTGCTGCGGGGCGCCCCGGTCGTGCACGCGCGCGGCTCGCGCGTCGAGACCGACATCTTCGCCGAGGACGCCCTCGCCGCCGTGCGCGGCGACACCTCGCTCTACCTCCGCTCGTACGACGAGGGCGCCGACATCGTGCAGACCGACCGGCCCTCGCAGGTGATCGAGCGGCTGCGGGCGGCCGGCCGCCGCTGACCGCCGGCCCGCAGTCCCCCCGCCGGTGGCGCTTCCGCCGCGGCCCGCGCTCCGCTAGCCTTGCGCGCGCCTCACCCCCGGCAGCACCCCGATGACGACCCTGCGCGAGCTCGAGTTCATTGCCGCGATCGCCGACGCCCTGCCCGCCGCCATCTGGGTGGGCAGCGCGCCGCGCGGCGAGACCGTCTACACCAACGGGGAGTTCCGGGAGATCCTCGGCCTCACGGCGCCGCCCGACGCGGAGCGCGGCAACTACGTCGGGCCCTACGGCGTGCACACCGTCGACGGCGCGCCCTACCCCGAGCACCGCATGCCCTTCGAGCGCGCGCTCGCGGCGCGGGCGACCGTCGAGGTCGACGACCTGGTGATCCACCGCCACGACGGCGGCCGCGTGCACCTGCGCGTCTTCGCGCGCCCGCTCTTCGACGAGCGCGGCGAGGTCACCCACGTCGTCGAGAGCTTCACCGACATCACGCGCGAGGTGCTCGCCGAGCGGGCGCGCGCCGAGGGCGAGTCGCGCCTCGGGCAGGCCCAGCGCATGGACTCCATCGGCAACCTCGCGGGCGGCGTCGCGCACGACTTCAACAACCTCCTCGCGACCATCAAGATCCTGTCGTCGCTGCTGCGGGCGGGCGAGAGCGATCCCGCGCGGCTCACGGCCTTCGCGCAGATCGACCAGGTCACCGACAGCGCCGCGAAGCTCACCCGCTCGCTGCTCGGCTTCGCCCGCCGCGGCAAGAACCTCTCGCAGCGCGTCTCGCTCGACGCCGCCGCCCGCTCGGTCGCGGAGATCGTCGGCCGCACCGTCGACCGCCGCATCGAGGTGCGCTTCGAGGGCGAGGCGGTCGACGTGGTGGGCGACGCCACGCAGCTCGAACAGGTCATCATGAACCTGCTGCTCAACGCCCGCGACGCGATCGAGGGCGCCGGCACGATCACGGTGCGCACCGGCCTGGTCGAGGTCGACGCCGCGCGCGCCGCGAAGCTCGGCGCCCTCGCGCCGGGGCCGCACGCCGTGCTGGAGGTGATCGACACCGGCACCGGCATCGACCCGGCCGTGCGCGACCGCATCTTCGAGCCCTACTTCACCACCCGCGCGGCCGGGTCGGGCCACGGGACGGGGCTCGGGCTCGCCGTCGTCTACGGGGTCGCGCAGAGCCACCGCGGGGCCGTCGAGGTCGCGCCCAACCAGCCGTGCGGCACCACCATGCGCGTGCTGCTCCCGGCCGCG
>JAQBQI010000079.1 GCA_028287085.1 Myxococcaceae bacterium | reverse complement strand
GGCCCCCTCTCGGGCACCACCGGCGCGGTGCTCGACCCGGTGCTCAGCCTGCGCCGCCGGGTGCGCGTCGAGCCGGGCCGCTCGGCGCGGCTGCTCTTCACCACGGCCGTCGCCGACACCCGCGAGGCCGCCCTGCTGCTCGCCGAGAAGTACGCCGACACGGTCTCCGCCAACCGCGCCTCGACGCTCGCCTGGACGCACGCGCAGTCGCAGCTCCACTACCTCGACATCGGCGTCGAGGAGGCGAAGCTCTTCCTGCGCCTCGCCGCGCGGGTGCTCTACGCCCGCCGCGACCTGCGGGCCCGCGAGGACGTGCTCGCCCGCAACCGCCGCGGCCAGTCGGGCCTGTGGGCCTACGGCATCTCCGGCGACGTCCCCATCGTGCTGGTGCGCGTCGGCGGCGAGGAGCACATCGACCTGCTGCGCGAGGCCCTGCACGCCCACGAGTACTGGCGCATCCGCGGCCTCGCCGTCGACCTGGTGGTGCTCAACGAGCACCCGCCCAGCTACCTCCAGGCCTTCCAGGACGAGCTGCTGGGGATCGTCCGCTCGGGCCCCAGCGCGAGCCTCGTCGACAAGCCCGGCGGCATCTTCGTGCGCCGCGCCGACGTGATGCCCGTCGAGGACCAGACGCTGCTCAACGCCGCCGCGCGCGCCGTGCTCGTGGGCGGCCGCGGCACCCTCGCCGACCAGGTCGACCGCGACCAGGTGGCGGTGGCGCTCCCGCCGGCGATCGAGCCGAAGCGGCACCGCGTCGACGCGCGGTCGTCGGAGGTGCCCCCGGAGCCGCTGCGCTTCCCCAACGCGCTCGGCGGCTTCTCGGCCGACGGGCGGGAGTACGTGATCCGCCTCGGCCCGAAGCAGTGGACGCCCGCGCCGTGGGTGAACGTGATCGCCAACCCGGGCTTCGGCGCGCTCGTGAGCGAGTCGGGCAGCGGCTACGAGTGGGCCGAGAACGCCCACGAGAACCGCCTCACCGAGTGGACCAACGACCCCGTCTCCGACCCCGCCACGGGCGCCATCTACGTGCGCGACGACGAGACCGGCGCGTACTGGACCCCGACGCCGCTGCCCATCCGCGGCGACGCCTCCTTCGTGGTGCGCCACGGGCAGGGCTACTCGGTCTTCGAGTCGACCATCGGCGGCATCGCGCAGGCGCTCACGGTCTTCGTCGGCGCCGACGACCCGGTGAAGCTCTCGCGCCTCACGCTGCGCAACAACGGCCGCCTCCCGCGCAAGCTCACCGTCACCGCCTACGTCGAGTGGACCCTCGGCGTGCTGCGCCCCACCGACGGCATGCACGTCGCGACCAGCATCGACCCCGAGACGGGCGCCTTCTTCGCGCGCAACACCTACCCCAACGACCTCGGGCCCCGCCTGGCCTTCGCCGACACCTCGCCGCGCTTTCGCACGTACACGGGCGACCGCGCCGAGGTGCTCGGGCTGCACGGCGACCCCGCGTGCCCCGCCGCCCTCGGCCGCGCGGCGCTGAGCGACCGCGTCGGCGCGGGCTACGACCCCTGCGCCGCGATGCAGCTCGAGGTGCTGCTCGCCCCCGGCGAGGAGCGCGAGGTGGTGCTGCTCGTCGGCCAGGTGATCGAGGTCTCGCACGCGCGCTCGCTGGTGACGCGCTTCCGCGAGGCGGGCGCGGTCGGCCGCGAGCTCGACGCCGTGAAGCGCCGCTGGGACGCGCTGCTCGGCGCCGTCGAGGTGCACACGCCCGACGAGGGCCTCGACCTGCTGGTCAACCGCTGGCTGCTCTACCAGACGGTCTCGTGCCGCCTGTGGGGCCGCTCGGGGCTCTACCAGTCGGGGGGGGCCTACGGCTTCCGCGACCAGCTCCAGGACGTGACGGCGCTGGTGTACGCGCGGCCCGAGCTCGCGCGCGAGCACATCCTGCGCGCGGCGGCGCGGCAGTTTCCCGAGGGCGACGCGCAGCACTGGTGGCACCCGCCGACGGGCCGCGGGGTGCGCACGCGCTTCGCCGACGACTACCTCTGGCTGCCCTTCGTGGCGGCCCACTACGTCGCCACGACCGGCGACGCGGCGCTGCTCGACGCGGTGGTGCCCTTCATCGAGGCGCGCGCGCTCGAGCCCGGCGAGCAGGAGGCCTACCTGCTGCCGACGCTCTCCGAGCAGCGCGCGACGCTCTACGAGCACTGCACCCGCGCGCTCGACCGCAGCCTGACCACCGGCCCGCACGGCCTCCCCCTCATCGGCTGCGGCGACTGGAACGACGGCATGAACCGCGTCGGCACCGAAGGTCGCGGCGAGAGCGTGTGGATGGCGTGGTTCCTGATCACGACGATCGAGCGCTTCGGGGTGTTGCTCGACGCGCGCGGCGACGCCGAGCGGGCGGCGCGCTACCGGGCCCACGCGGCGTCGCTCAAGGCCGCGGCCGAGGCGCAGGCCTGGGACGGCGAGTGGTACCTGCGCGCGTACTTCGACGACGGCACGCCGCTCGGCACGGCGAAGGCCGACGAGTGCCGCCTCGACTCGCTCACGCAGAGCTGGGCCGTGATCTCCGGGGCGGCCGATCCGGCGCGGGCGGCGCGCGCGATCACCTCGGTGGAGGAGCACCTCGTCGACCGCCCCAACGGCGTGCTGAAGCTGCTCTCGCCGCCCTTCGACCGCACGCCCAACGACCCGGGTTACATCAAGGGGTATGTTCCGGGCGTGCGGGAGAACGGCGGGCAGTACACGCACGCGGCGGCGTGGGTGGTGCTCGCCGAGACGATGCTGGGCCGCGGCGACATGGCCGGCGACCTGCTGCGGCTGATCAACCCGGTGCACATCACGTCGACCCCGGAGGGCCTCGCCCGCTACCGGGTGGAGCCCTACGTGGTGGCCGCCGACCTCGCGGCCGTCCCCCCGCACTGCGGCCGCGGCGGGTGGACCTGGTACACCGGCTCGGCGACCTGGGTGTACCGCGTGGCGCTGGAGTCGCTGCTCGGCTTCACGGCGCGCGGCGACGTGCTCACGCTCGACCCGTGCATCCCGGCGGCGTGGCCCGGCTTCACGATCACGTGGCGCCGGGGCGCGACCACCTGGGAGCTCAGCGTCGAGAACCCCGACGGGGTGCAGCGCGGCGTGGCGTCGGTCTCGGTCGACGGAGCGCCCGCGGCCGACGGGCGCGTGGCGCTGGTCGACGACGGCGCCGTCCACAAGGTGCGGGTGGTGATGGGCGCGCCGCCCGGCTGATGGCGGCAACGCTGGATTCGCGGGATGGCGCGGTGATAGCGTCCCCGGCCACGGTGATGGCCCTGACCTCTCGACGACGCACCCGGTGGCTCTGCGCGACGGCGATCGCGCTCGCTGGCGCGACGGCGTCGGCCGACCCGATGGACCTCTCCCTCAACCGCCTCAGCTACTACAACAACACCCCGTGGGGCGCCGGCGGCGTGAGCTACCAGCCCTCGCGCTGGAACTTCCGCGGCGGCTGCGGCACGGCCGGGACCGCGGGCACCGACGGGCAGGCCTTCGCCCAGTGCTTCCCCGACAACCAGCTCTGGGCCAACCTGGTCAACGAGCTCGGGGCCGCCCTCGCGCCCGCCCTCGCCGCGCCCGCGATGACCCTCGGCACCTCCGGGCTCTACGTCGGCTACGAGCTCTCCGTCACCAACCTCCAGCGCACCGGCGAGCACTGGCGCCGCGGCACCGAAGGCTCGGCCGCCTCCAACGTCAACAGCGACACCGCCACCCGCCGCGACAACGGCGACGCCGTGGGGCTCGTCTCGCGCATCCACATGCGCAAGGGCCTCCCCTTCGGCTTCGAGCTCGGCACGCAGGTCAGCCACCTGCACGACAGCGGCATGTGGGCCATCGGCCTCGACCTGCGCTGGGCCCTCTTCGAGGGCTACCACCGCAACCTCGGCTGGCTGCCCGACCTCGCCGTGCGGGGTTCGGTCAACACCCTCGCCGGCCAGTCGCAGATGACCCTCACCGTCGTCGGCATCGACGCGGTGCTTTCCAAGCGCTTCACCCTCGGCGGCCAGGTGCGGCTCAGCCCCTACCTCGGCGCCCAGGGGCTCTTCATCTTCGGCGACTCCGGCGTCATCGACCTCACGCCGTCGCGCAGCGCCCAGTCCGAGTGCCCCCGCCCCACCACCCGCTACGTGCCCGACACCCGCACCGGCGCCGACCGCTCGCCCTCCGGGCTCATCGGCCAGGTCATCTGCAACGGCGGCGGCACGCCCCCCGCGGCCAACCTACCGGGCGACCTCAACGACACCCGCAACAGCGCCGTCTTCCAGCCGGTGCGCATCATGCGTACGCGGGGATTCCTGGGGCTCCAGCTCCAGTGGGAGGTGCTGATGGTGACCGCGGAGTTCTCGGTCGACCTCGCCGACCCGACCTTCACCACCACGCCGCCCACCGACGCGGGCCGCCCGGTGACCACCAACGCGACCGCGGGCGCCCCCACCCGCACCCCCGTCAGCCTCGACAACTACACCCAGTGGACCACCACCGTGGGCGTCGGGCTCGCCTTCCGCTGAGGGCGCCGCATTCCGACCGCGGCCGCTCGACAGCGGCGGCGCCCCATCCCACAACACGCAGCTCCCACAGGAGATTCACGATGGACGACTCGACCCGTCAGCGCATCACCGACCTCGTTACCGGCCACAAGGTCGTGCTCTTCATGAAGGGCACCCGGCTCTTCCCCCAGTGCGGCTTCTCCGGGGCCGTGATCCAGATGCTCAACGCCAACAAGGCCACCTACGAGACCGTCAACGTGCTCGCCGACCCGGCGATTCGCGAGGGCATCAAGGAGTACGCGAGCTGGCCGACCATCCCGCAGCTCTACATCGGCGGGGAGTTCGTGGGCGGGGCCGACATCGTCCGCGAGCTGCACACGAAGGGCGAGCTGGCCGCGATGATCTCGAAGGCCACGAGCTCGTAGTCACGACGCGCTCCCACGGCGGCGCCGTTGTGCTCTAGACTCCGCCGCCCATACGAACATGAGCAACGCATCGCCTTCGCCCCTCCGCGCGCGCCTCGCCGACCACGCCCTGCTCGCGTACCTCTCCCCCCTCTTCGCCGGCCGCCGGGTCGCCGTGGTCGGGACGTCGTCCGGCGACGTCGCCCACCGCGCGCGCGCCCTCGGCGCCCACACCGTGATCTGCTTCGGCGGCGTCGCCGAAGACGTCGCCGTGCGGGCCCTCACGCCGGGCGCCATCGCGGCCTTCCACGGCAAGCTCGACGTCATCGTGGTGCCCGACGCGACCGCGATCCCCTCGCTGGTCGCCGTGCTCGACGAGGCGCGCCGGGCGCTGGGCTCCGACGGGGTGCTGGTGGTCTGCGCCGAGCCCGAAGACGCCCCCGTGCCGATGGAGGCCTCCGGGCGCTCGTCGCCGGTGGGCTTCGCGCAGCTCCAGGAGCTGTGCGCCAGCCGCTTCGGGGCCGTGCGCATGGTCGGGCGCGGGCCCTTCGTGGGCTACACCCTCGCCACCCTCGACGAGGCGGCCGAGGGGGTCGGCCTCGACACGCGGCTGGTCGACGGCGACGCCCCGAAGCCCGAGGCCTTCATCGCCGTGGCCTCCGACAGCCCCGTCGCGCTCGAGGCCCTCGCGGTGGTGCAGGTCGCCCCCGAGCTGCTGCACGCGCTGCGCACGTCGGCGCGCGGCGACCTCGAGGCGAAGGTCGCCGAGCGCGACCAGAAGCTGAAGGACGTCGAGCAGGCGAGCGCCGAGCGCTGGGTGAAGCTCCAGCGCCTCGAGCACGGCCTAAAGGAGCTCGAAGAAGAGCACCGCAAGGCCCGCGACAAGGCCGTGCGCCTGCAGAAGGAGCTCGAGGACGAGCGCAAGCTCCGGCAGCGCATCGAGCTCGACGCGCAGATGACCCGGCGCGCCCCCGAGCTCCCGAAGGGGCCCGACCTCCAGCCCGAGCTCGACCGCGTGCGCTCGTCGCTGGTCGGCACCGAGGCGCGGGCCGCCTCGCTCGCGTCCGACCTCGCGGCCTCGCAGGCCCGGGTGACCGCGGCCGAGGCCGACCTCGCGGCCTCGAAGGCGCGCGTGAAGACCCTCGGCGCCGAGGTGATGACCGTGCAGGCCGCGCTCGACGCGGCGCTCAAGCGCGAGGGCGAGCTGCAGCGCGAGCTCGACGAGACGCAGGCCACCGAGGCCGAGCTCCGCGAGCAGCTCGACGAGGTGTCGTCGCGCCCGACGCCGCCGCCGCCCGCCCCGGTCGTCGCGCCCGCGCCGGTCGTCGCGCCGCCTCCGGTGGTGG
>JAQBQI010000077.1 GCA_028287085.1 Myxococcaceae bacterium | reverse complement strand
GGCGCGGGTCGCCGCGGTGGGCGCCGAGGCCGCGCGCGCGCTGGGCCGCGACGCGGCGGCCTACGGCTACTACGAGCGCGCGATGCAGAAGGACGCGGGCACGCTGCGTCGCCTCGGGCTCGCGCTGCCGGCGCACGTGCGGGCGATGGGCGCGGGCGAGGCCCCGGCGCGTGCCGCGACGCTGCTGGGTCGCTCTCCGCGGCTGCGCTCCGACGACCGCGGCTTCGAGGTGCAGGTCACCGGCACCGACGCGGCGCTGCGGGTCTGCCTGCGCTCGCCGCTCGCCACGCAGCTCGCCTGCGTCGACGTCGCGCGGGCGCGCAACGAGTCCTCCGACGCCTTCGCGTCGCGCGCGGTGGTGGCCTTCCACGCGCAGGCCTTCGCGACGCGCGTGGGCCTCTCGACCACCGACGTGCGCTCGCTCGACGGCACCACCACCGCCAACGACGCCGCCGCCCGCGAGCAGATGAACGGCGTGCTGCACGACATCGCGGGCCCCGAGGCGGTGCCGTGAGTCGCCCCCGGCGGCGCGCGCTGCTCGCCTCCCTCGTCGGCGTCGGCGCCGCGCTGGTGCTCCTCCCCTCGGTCGCGCCCGCCACCGTGGAGGAGCAGCGCGCGCGGCTGCCTCCGCGGGCGATCTGCGCCGACCCCATCGAGGGCGTCTGGGTCTCGCACAAGTACGAGGAGCCCTACGACGAGTGGATGATCTTCACCCTCGACGTGCGCCGCGACCCGCGCGGCGCGGCGTCGCCCAACGCGCGCGGCGTGGTGGGGCGCGTGCCCATCGTCGGGCGCATCACGGCGCACGCGTGGTTCGGCGCGGGGCCGCGGGGCTCCGAGCCTCCCGCGTGCTTGCCTGGGGTGCACCACTGGGAGGTCGGGATGTCGGCCGAGGGCTTCGCCGACGGCTCGCGCATCGAGCTCTGGGGCACGCGCTGGTCGGTGCAGAACGTCTGGTGCGGCCCGCGCTCCTTCGGCTACAACCTCGACCACTTCACCGGGGTGATCGACCCTGCGATCCAGGAGTTCCAGTCGGTGAACAACGACGGCGGCCGCGCAGTCAACGACCCCACGGTCTTCCGCCGCATCCGCTGCTACGAGCCCACCGCGGTGCCCCACCCGGTGGTCGCGCCGCCGGCCTTCCACCCGCCGTCGCGCTCGGGGTGCTCGCGGTGAGCGCGCGCCGTCGCCGCCGCACCGCGCTCGTGGGCGTCGTCTCCGCGATGGCGGCGCTCGTCCTGCTCCCGTCGCTCGCGCCGGCCACGGTCGAAGAGCAGCGCGCGCGCCTCCCGCCGCCGGCCGACCGCGCGCAGTGCGCCAACCCGATCGAGGGCATCTGGCAGTCGCTGCGCTGGTACCCCGGCAACGGCGCCTGGTACCGCTTCGTGCTGGAGGTCCACCAGACCGGCAGCCACCTCACCGGGCAGATCGACGCGTACTCCTGGGACACCCCGCCCAACGTCAGCGAGCCCGGACCGTGCCTCCCGGGGCTCTCCCACTGGGTCGTCACGCAGGTCGCCGAGGGCACCGTCGACGGGCTGCGCCTGAACATCCACGGCACGCGCTGGCAGGTGCGGCAGGTGTTCTGCGGACCGCGGCCCTTCGGCTACAACCTCGACAACTTCAGCGGCGTCATCGACACGGCCTTGCAGGAGTTCCAGTCGGTGAACAACGACGGCGGCGCGCAGATCGACGAGCCCACGGTGTTCCGCCGCATCCGCTGCTTCGAGCCGCAGCCGCAGCCGCACCCCGTCGTCCGGCCGCCGTCGTTCCAGCCCCCGCGCCGCGGCTGGAGCTGCAACCGCTAGCCGCGGCCCCACCCGCGGACCTATACCTCCGCCCGTGAGCGCCCCCCCCGACGAACCGCCCCCCGCCGTCCCCGCGCGCCACGTGCCCCCGAGCGGCTGGAAGATCGCGCTCGTGCTGACGGCCCTCGTCCTGGGCATCGGCCTCACCTGCACCGCCTGCCTCGTCAGCTACATGTTCTACGTCGACGCGCGCCAGCGCTGAGCCGCGCCGCGCCCGTGTCGGTCACCGCGCTCCTCCCCACGCTCCTCGGGCTCCTGGCGCTCGTCGTGGTCGGCGTGATCGTCGGCCGCACCGGCCGCCTCGGGGTGCCCGCCGACCGCGCGGCCGGCGCGCTCACGGCCCTGGTCGTCGACGTCACGCTGCCCGCCCTCACCCTCGACGTGCTCCTGCGCGCGCGCCTCACGTCGGCCGTCGCGTGGTCGCTCGTCCCGAGCACCGCGTCGCTGCTCGCCTGCCTCGCCGCCGGCTGGGTCGTCTCGTCCCTCGCGGGCTGGTCGCGCCCGGTGCGCGGCACGGTGATGGTCTGCGCGGCCTTCTGCAACACGAGCTTCCTCGGCGTCCCGATCACCCGCGCGCTCTTCCCCGACCGCACCGACGCCGTGCAGGCCGCGGTGCTCATCGACACCGTCGACACCACCGCCCTCCTCTGGACCGTCGGCATCGCCCTCGCGCAGCACTTCGGCGAACGCCGCGGGGCCGACGGCGCGCCGCCGCGACTGCGCGCCCTGCTGCTCCGCCCGGCGACGCTGGCCGTGATCGTGGGCCTTCCCCTCAACCTCCTCGGCGTCACGGCCCCGCCGGCGCTGCTCGCGCTGCTCCAGTGGGTCGGCGCCACGACCTCGGTGCTCGTCTTCCTCGCGCTCGGCCTGCGCCTCGATCTGTCGGTGCTCCGCGGCCAGCGCGCGCCCCTCCTCGCGTCGCTCGCGATCAAGCTCGCCCTGTCCCCGCTGCTCGCGCTCCTCGCGGCGCGCGCCCTCTCCCTGCACGGCGCCCCCATCGCGGTGTCGGTGCTCCAGTCGTCGATGCCCGCGGCCGTCATCGCGGCGGCCGTCGCCACGCAGGAGCGCTGCGACGACCGCCTCGCCGCGGCCATCGTGATGAGCAGCCTCGCGCTCTCGCTGCCGTGCCTGTGGCTCTGGTCGCCGGTGCTGCGCGCGCTCGCCGGCTGAAATCGTCGCGCCCCGCAACGTCGCGGCGCGCGGCCGCCGACAAGGCCCGCGCCGCCGCCCACCGGGAGACCCGCCATGACGATGTACTACGACGAGGTCGTCGAACTCGACGACGCGTTCGCCGAGCTGCTCGACGCCGAGGCCACCGACGTCATCGCCCGCTTCGAGCTACCCGACGACGACCACCCGCTGGAGTTCGACCTCCGCACCCCGTCCCGCTGGAGCGACCTCCCCCGCGCGACGCCCACCCCGCCGCGGCCCGCCGTCGTCGGCGTCGAGCCGCTGCTCGTCGTGCACGACGCGGGCGCCGCCATCGCCTACTACGCGCGCGCCTTCGGCGCCGTCGAGCGCGACCGTCAGGCCCTCCCCGACGGGCGCATCGTCGCCGCGGTGCTCGCCGTCGACGGCTTCGCGATCCGCGTCTGCGACGACTTCCCCGAGCTCCGCGGCGGCCGCCGGGGCTCGCCCGCCGCCCTCGGCGGAACGCCCGTCACGATCCACCTCACGGTCGACGGCGTCGACGAGCTCTTCGGCCGCGCGATCGCCGCCGGCGCGACCGTGCGTCTCGGCCTCCACGAAGTCTCCGCGCGCCGGCGCCAGGGCGTCATCGAGGACCCCTTCGGCCACCGCTGGTCGCTCTCCTCCGCCGCCGCCGGCTGAGTTCGCACGACGCGCCGCGAATGCGGTACTCACAGCGGCACCCGTGCGACTCCGGCTGGCTGCACCACTCACGCTGCTCGCGCTCGCGCCCTCCTGCCGTCGCGCCGTAGCCCCGACGCCCGAGCCGTCCAGCCCGTCGCCGCGGAGCCCGGTCGCGACCCGGCCGCCCGCCGTCGAGGACGAACAACCGCTCCCGGAGGGCTACTGCCACCCGGCGACCGTGATCGCGCTCGGCCGCGGCGGCGCCGTCCTCGAAGCCTGCTTCGACCCCCAATCGAACCGCACCGACCTCGTCGGCCAACGCGTCGACGCCGACGCCATGACGGTCGGCTCGCGCACTCGCCTGCTCCGCATCCCCGGCAACGTCCTCTCGCTCTCGGCGGTCGTGGCGGAGGGGTCGCTCCGGGTCGCGTGGGTGTCGCAGGTCGGCGAGGGCGCCGAGCGCAGCGACGAGTTCAACGACCGCGGCGGCGGCGTGCGGGTGCTCGCGGTCGCGGCCTTCACCCCCGCGCTGGCGCCCGTCGGAGTACCCGTCGAGGTAAACCGGTACGCCGTCGCGCCGCGGCGCGACTCCGAGGCGCGCGGCTGGACACGCTCGCGGGTCGAGCTCGCGGCGGGCCCCGAGGCTTCGGTGCTCGCGCTCGCGACCGACGGCGACGAGCCCTGCGCCGGCAGCGCGCGGTCCTGCGCGACGTGGTCGGTGTTCTCGGTCGCCGCGGACGGCAGCTCGCGTCGCGTCCGGCACGAGTCGAGCGCGTCGCCCTCCGCCGAGCCGCAGGGCCTCGTGCGCGTCGGCGACGACCTCGCGTATGTGCGCGGCGCCGACGTCGGGCGCAGCACGCTCTTCGTGCACTCGCTGAGCGCGGGCTCGGGGAGGGTCTCGTCCACGCCCGCGGCGATGTTCGACGCACTCCCCGACTGGTTCAGCGGCTCGCTCGCGTGGACGGGCACCGCCCTCGTCGCGCTGGGCGAGGAGCGCCCGCTCGACGCCGCCGAGGCGCGCTCCGTCGTGCGGGTGACCCCGACGGACGGCCCGTCGCCGACGCGCCCGCGCGCCACCGACGAGGGCGACGTGGTGCGCTGGCCCCTGGTGACCGAGCGCAGCTGGCGCTGCGTGCGTCGTCACCCCGTGCTGCGCGTCGCGTGGCACGGCGGCGCGGTGGAGCTCGACCCGACGGCGCCGGGAGCCTCCATCGACCTCTCGCGCTGGCTGCCGCCGGCGGTGGCGGGCATCCCCGCGCGCGCCGGCGTGGCCCGCTGGTACCCGCCGATGGCGTGGACCGGCCGCGCCCTCCTCGCGCTCGACGGCCACGACCACCTCCGTCGCTGGACCTGCGGCCGCGACGGCGACCCGCCGACCGAGTAGGGCTCCGCTCAGCCGGGGAGTTCGCAGGCCGCCGCGGCGACCGTCACCGCCGCGGGCTCGGCCGCGACGATGCTCCTCGGCGTGAAGCCCGCGGTCGCGAGCGGCAGCCACGCGGCGAGGGCGTCGAGGGCCCGCTGCGCGCCGCGCTCGAGGCGCACCTGCTTCGGTAGCTTGCGCACCGTCGGATCCACCACCGGCGGGAGCAGCGCCCACGTGAGGTTGCTCGGCTGGAAGTCTTCCCGCGGCGTCCGGAGGTGGGTGAGCAGCCCGCCGAGCGCGGTGGTCGGGGGAGGGGGCGTGAGCTCCGCCCCGAGCAGCCGCTGCGCCAGCAGCAGCGCGCAGAGGAAGCCGCCGCCCGCGCTCTCGACGTAGCCCTCGACGCCGGTGATCTGGCCCGCGAGGTACACGCCGGGGAGGGCCCTGAGCTCCATCGTCGGCGTGAGCATGCGCGGCGCGTTGACGAAGGTGTTGCGGTGCACCGAGCCGAAGCGCACGAACTCCGCCGCGTCGAGCCCGGGGATCATCCGGAACACCCGCGCCTGCGCGCCGTAGGTCATCCGCGTCTGGAAGCCGACGAGGTTGTAGGCCGTCGCGGCGAAGTCCTCCTGGCGCAGCTGCACGACGGCGTAGGGCGTGCGCCCCGTGCGCGGATCGACCAGCCCGACGGGCTTCATCGGGCCGTAGGCGAGGGTGTCCTTGCCGCGCGCGGCCATCACCTCGACGGGGAGGCAGCCCTCGAAGTAGCGCGCCTCCTCGAAGGCCCGCGGCTCGACCTTCTCCGACGCGACGAGCGCCTCGACGAAGGCGTAGTACTCCGCCGCGTTCATCGGGCAGTTGATGTACGCATCGTCGCCGCCCTTGTCGTAGCGCGACTGCCGGAAGGTCTTCTCCGGGTCGATCGACTCGGCCGAGACGATCGGCGCGATGGCGTCGTAGTACGCGAGCTGGTCCTCGCCGATCGCGCGCACGAGGTCGCGCGCGAGGGCGTCGCCGGTGAGCGGGCCGGTCGCGAGGATGACCGGCCGCGCCGCCGGGATCTCCGTCACCTCCGCCGTCGCGCGCGTGATCAGCGGGTGCGCGTCGATCGCGGCGGTGATGGTGGCGCTGAAGCGGTCGCGGTCGACCGCCAGCGCGCCGCCCGCGGGCACCGCCGTGAGGTCGGCCGCCGCGAGGATGAGCGAGCCCGCGCGGCGCAGCTCCTCCTTGAGCAGACCGACGGCGTTGGAGAGCGCCGCGCCGCGCAGCGAGTTGGAGCAGACCAGCTCGCAGAGCGCGTCGCCGGTCTGCGCGGGCGTGCGCTTCAGGGGCTTCTGCTCGACGAGCGTGACCGCGACGCCGCGACACGCGAGCTGCCACGCGGCCTCGCATCCGGCGAGGCCGCCGCCGACCACCGTCACCGCGCTGCGGTCCGTCATCGTTGGATCTCTCGTGTTGGAGGAATGAAGGGGATCGGCGGGGCGGGACGACTACGCGGACGCCTCGGAGGCGCCCTTCTTGGGGCCCTTCTTGGCGCCGCCGCGGAACTTCGGCGTCGGCGCCTCTTCACCGTCGCCGTCGGCGTCGTTGCCCTCGCCGAGCGCGAGGGCCTTCTCGTAGCCGCAGCCCTCGGTCACGCACTTGAGCACCGGCCGGGTCTTGCCGCCCGCCTGCACGAGGAAGGTCGCGTTGCACTGCGGGCAGGCCTCCTTCACCGGCGGCTGGAAGAGCCGGAAGTCGCACTTGAGGTCGGTCGCGTAGTTGCTGCATCCCCAGAAGGGGCGGCGGCCCTTGGCGGCTCCGACCTTGATGACCTCGCCGTCGGCGCACTTCGGGCAGCGGATGCCGATGGGCATCGGCGCGGTGTAGTCGCAGAGCGGCTCCTTCTTGCGCCACCCGCTGCACGACAGGAACTGCTCGTCGGTGCCCCGGCGCGTCTTCACGAGCAGGTCGCGGCCGCACTTCGGGCACTTGCGGTCGGCGTAGACCTCCGGCGGCGGCGCCGGGTTCTCGTCGACGATGTTCTTGCACTTCGGGTACGCGGTGCAGGCGAAGAAGTTCGAGTTCGGGCCCCAGCGCTTCACCATCGGCGAGCCGCACTTCTCGCAGATTCGGTCCGACGCCTCGGCGCGCGGCCAGCCCTCGCCGGGCTCCTTGGCGCTCATCTCGGCGACCACGATCTCCTTGAAGGGCTTGTAGATCGCGTCGACGAGCTTGACCCAGTCGGCCTCGCCCGACTCCACGGCGTCGAGGTCCTTCTCGATCTTCGCGGTGAACTCGTAGTCCACCACGGTCGGGAAGCGCGCCTGGAGCCCGTGCGTCTTCGTCGTCCCGAGCTTGGTCGGGACGAGCTGCTTGTCCTGCTTCTGCACGTAGTCGCGCGAGAGCACCTTGCTGACGATCTCGGCGTAGGTGCTCGGGCGTCCGATGCCGAGGTCTTCGAGCGCCTTCACGAGCGAGCCCTCGTTGTAGCGCGCCGACGGCTGCGTGAACTTCTGCTCGGTGAGCACCCCGGGCGGGTCGACGACGTTGAGCGCCTCGCCCTCGGCGAGCATCGGCAGCGTCTTCTCCTCGTCGCTCTCGGGGGCGGCGGCGCCCTCGGTGAGCGACTCCTCGCCCGCGACGGCCTCGGCGCGCTCCGCCGAGCCCTGCGCCTCGAGCCAGCCCGCGAACTTGAGCACCTGGCCCGAAGCCCGCAGCAGGTGGCTCTTGGCGCCCTGCGCCTCGATGATGACGGTGGTGCCGTCGTAGAGCGCCTCGGACATCTGGCACGCCACGAAGCGCTCCCAGATGAGCCGGTACACCTTGAACTCGTCCGACTTCAGGAACTTCTTGATCGCGTCGGGGTGCAGCTCCATCGAGGTCGGCCGGATGGCCTCGTGGGCGTCCTGCGCGTTGCTGCGCGTCTTGAAGAAGTTCGGCTTCTCCGGGACGAACTCCTTGCCGAAGCGCTGCTCGATGTAGACCCGCGACGCGTCGACGGCCTCGGCGCTCATGCGCGTCGAGTCGGTACGCATATAGGTGATGAGGCCGACGGGCCCCTCGGCGCCGACGTCGATGCCCTCGTAGAGCCGCTGCGCCACCTGCATGGTGCGCGACGCGGAGAACCCGATGCGGCTCGACGCGTCCCGCTGGAGCGACGAGGTGATGTACGGCGGCGGCGCCCGCCGGCGGCGCTCCTTGCGCTCGACGCTCGCGACCTTGTACTTCGCGCCCTTCAGGTCGGCGGTGACGGCGTCGGCGTCGGCCTGGTTGCCGAGCACGTAGTCGCCGGCCTTGGGCACGCGCTCGCGGGTGGGCGTCACGAGCTTGCGCCCGTCGCTCTCGAACAGGCTCGCGCGGAAGGTCGGGCGGTTCTTGCCCAGCAGCTCGACGCCGACGGGCCAGTACTCCTGCGGCTTGAACGCGATGATCTCGTCCTCGCGGTCGACGATCAGTCGCAGCGCGGACGACTGCACGCGGCCCGCGGAGAGGTAGTGCCCGTTCACCTGCCGGCAGAGGCGCTTCCAGAGCACGGGCGAGAGCTCGTAGCCGATGAGCCGGTCGAGGATGCGGCGCGCCTGCTGCGCGTTGAAGCGGTTCTGGTTGACCTCGTGGGGGTTCGACAGACCGAGCTGCACGCCCTTCTTGGTGATCTCGTGAAACTCCACGCGGTGCATCGGCTTCTTCGCCGAGCGCAGCTCGTGGGCGATGTGCCACGCGATCGCCTCGCCCTCGCGGTCGGGGTCGGGCGCGAGGTAGATGACGTCGGCCTCCTTGGCCGCGCGGCGCATCTCGGTCACCACCTGCTTGTGGTCCTCGAGCACCTCGTAGTGCGGGGCGTACCCGTGCTCGACGTCGACCTGGAGGCCCGACTTCGGGAGGTCGCGGATGTGCCCCTTGCTCGCGAGCACCTCGTAGTCCTTCCCCAGGTACTTCTGGATCGTCTTGGCCTTCGCCGGTGACTCTACGATGATCAGTGCCTTCGACATCGCTGCTCCTTACGACGGTGGAGGGGGAGACACCGCTACGCCTCTGCGCGGGTGAACATCCCTCCGCCGCGGTCTTCGATGAATCCTGCCAGTACGAGCGTCAAGAGAACCTGCTGCGCTCGTGAGGTCGACAGGGCCGACGCGCGAGCCACCTCTTCTATGTGCCTGGGCCCGACGGCGAGGGCTTCGTACACGAGCGATCCCACCTCGTCCAGCGTGAGCGGGTCGGGGCCTCGGGCGCGCGAGGGAGCGCGCTCGGGTGCGCGTACGGACGCCGCTCGCGTGCGCGCCGCCCGTGCGCTCGCGGGTGCGTGCGTGGCGTCGCGCGCGAAGAGCGCCCCGTCGGTCTCGGCGAGGAAGGCCATCACGTCGTCGGCCGTGACGCAGGGCCGCGCCCCCGCGCGCAGCAGGCGGACGTTGCCCCGCGCGCGCCGGTCGAAGGGCGACGCGGGCACCGCCATCAAGCGCCGGCCCGCGCGCCGCGCCGCGTCCGCGGCGATGAGCGCCCCGGAGGGGTCGGGCGCCCGCACCACCACGATGACGTCGGCGAGGGCGGCGACCAGCTCATTGCGCCGCGGGAAGGTCCACTGCGTGGGCGGGGTCTCGGGCGGAAACTGCGACACGAGCGCGCCGCCGCTCTCGACGATCGCGCGGTAGAGGGCCGCGTGGCGCCGCGGGTAGCAGTGCTCGAGGCCGCAGGGCAGCACCACCGCGGTGCGCCCGTCGCCGTCGAGGGCGCCCTGGTGCGCGGCCGCGTCGACGCCGAGCGCGCCGCCCGAGAGCACCCGCACGTCGCGCCGCGCGAGGTCCCTCGCCAGGTTGTGCGCCAGCGCCCGCGCGGCCGGGTCGGGCACGCGCGTCCCGATGATCGCCACCACCGGCGGCGCGAGCGCGGTGGGGTCGCCGAGCACCCAGAGCGGGTCCCACCGCGGGTCGACGCGGCCGGCGACGGGGAGCGAGAGCGATGCATATGGGCGCGGGTCTGTCATGGGCGCTTCTCGCGAAAGCGTCCGACGACGGTTGCGTGCGGCACTTTCTTGGCTTCGCCCCGCGCGCCGCTCTACGCTCGCCGAGACCATGCGACCCCAAGCACTCGCGCTCACCCTCACGCTCGTCGGCTGGGGCTGCACCGCCAACACCAGCGCGACGCTGGCGCGCATGGAGTCCGAGATGCGCCGCATGCGCAGCGAGCAGGAGCGGCAGGCCTCGCAGCTCGACGTGCTCCAGCACCGCGTGGTGATCACCGAAGACGCCGCCCAGCAGGCGCGCCGCGCGGTCGCGGCCACCGACACGCACCGCGCGACGATCCGCCTCGGGGTGGAGTCGTCCCCGGCCGAGCCCATCCGCGTCGACAGCACCGCGGTGCGCGGCGGGCGCGGCTCGGAGACCGAGGGCGACGGCCCCGACGAGTCCAACCTCCCCGCGGTGCGCATCTCCCGCAACGAGCGCATCCCCGAGCGCGAGCCCTTCGTGGTGCACGCCAACGAGCGCCTGCCGGTCGTCCCCGTCGCGCCGGTCCCCGCCACGCCGCCCCGGGCGGCTCCCGTCGGCCCCGCCCCG
>JAQBQI010000069.1 GCA_028287085.1 Myxococcaceae bacterium | reverse complement strand
GAGGTCGCCGCCGCGCACGCCGCGCGCGGATACCTCACCGAGCACCTGGCCCACGAGGGCGCGATCGAGGGCGATTGATCGCGGCCCGCGCGAGGTGCGTTGCCGCGGTCGCGGGATGGCTGACGCTGGCGCTCATCAGCGGTGAGGCCGACGCCCAGCACCGACGCCGTCAACGTCGCGCGGAGCCGCGACCCGACGCCGCGACGCTGCGACGCTGCGGGGCGCCGCTCCCCGAGCCCGAGAGGGCGTCCGACATCCACACGGGGATCTCTCCGGAAGGCAGACCGCGGGGGAGGGTGTGCCGGGAGCCCTTCTGGTGTTTCCGCTGGCCTCCGGGCTCGCCCTGCGACCTCGAACAAGCGCAGGAGCGTGGCCGCTTGGACCGCCTCGGGAGTGTCGGCGAATCCATCGTCCCCACCTGCTGGCGGAGCGTGCGTGGGCAGGGCCCGACCACGCGCGAGTTCAGTGTGCAGATCCGTCTGGCCGTCGATACCCGCGGGGTCGTCACCGTCGGGAGCGTCAGGAACAGCCCCGACCCGCGCTTCACCTCGTGCCTCCGCACCGGGATGGCGCGCGTCGATTCCGTGGGCCCGGGGCGGCGGGGCACGGTCACCCTCAGCGTTGACCTCGGGACGGGCGAGTGACCGCCGCCGCGTCCACCCGTCGCAGCGCCGCCAGCCCGAGGAACGCGCCACCAGCGGAGACGGCCCTGGAGATAGGTTTCTCGCCACGGCTTCAAATCGTGGGTCTCCAGGAGGCGCCGCACGGTCTCGCGGTCGATCAGGGGCCGGTTCGTTGTCGGACTGTCGCCGCAACCGCGTGGGCTCACGGAGCGCAGGGCGCGCGCAGCGCAGGTGTGCGCCCAGCGTAGTCTTGGGGTGCGCCGAGCCGCAGATGACCGTGGTCGTCGTGGTAGGCGCCCTCGTCTAGGTTCAAGAGGACGGAGTGGTTCACGCAGACTCGGGCGAGCGGGCCGCAAGGGTAGCCGAGCTCCATGCACGCACCTTCGGACCAGGGGCTACCGTCCCCCCCTCGCTCCGCTCCGGCCCGGACCGAAAGGCAGTCGCGGTTGTTCTGACACCCGTTGCAGACGCACACGAGGGCGCGGGCCGACGGCGGCGGCGCGCCTCGACCGCAGGCGTAGACGGGTCCCACGGTCCAACGGCAGCGCGCGAAGCGCCGGCCCGGGTGCGATGCGGCGCAGCTTGCGGGCGTCGGATCGAGGTCCGCGCACCGCGGCAGCGCGTCGGGCGTGCTCTCCGAGGGGAAGGCGTCCTCCGCGGCGTCGACGGCGGGCGCATCGAGGAGCTCACCGCCCGCGTCGAGGGTCGCGAGGAACGATGTCGGCAGCGCGACGGGCCCAAGAGTCGGCTGCGCTCGTGGTCTTCGCTCGACACCGCCACAGGCGAGCAGCGCGAGGCTGGTCAGGACAAGGCGAAGGTCGGTGAACATCCCGGCGGTCCGAGCGTATGGTTCGTCCGACGCATCCCTACCGTCAAGCGACCGCTCGGCCCCGTCGACGACGCCCCACCACGGCGTGTCAGAATCCTGCGACCGAAGCTCTGACTCTTCCGCCATCTTCGGGGGCCACCGGTAGGTCAGATAAGGGCAGCGTTCTCGATTCAAGGATCAATCAGGCGGCCGACTCGGGGATCAGCGGGCACTCGATAGGCAAAGCCAGCAGGAGCGAGACGTTCGCGCCGCTCTCGGGCTGACGCCCGCGGCTACCGCCACGGCTAGACGCGGGCCCTGACGCGCTCGACCCGAACCATCTCCTTGATCTCCTCGTGGAGCGTCACGGACGTTCCGATGACTTCGATACAGATGGTCATCGCATAGCGAATCGGCCCCTGCTTCTTCGCTTCGGCTTCCTTCATCCAAACCGGCTTCGCCAGCACGCCGAGGACGAGGGCGTTGCCGTAGGAAGTTGCGGCGGCTTCGTGCCAGTCCTTCTGGACCGTTCCACGTTTTCGCAGATTGGACCCGACGAACCAGCCCCACGAGCCGATGGCGGCGTTCTCCGAGGGAGACGCGCCGGACCCCTCGGCATCGGGGTCCGAAGTGCCCCCGTCGACGTCTTCGGCGTCGCCCCTGAGGTCCGCGAAGCGGCCGTGCAACTGCTCCAAGGACTCTCCGCGCTTCGCCATCTCCCACTCCAGCATGGCCCCCCGATAGCGCTTGTTGGAGCGGCGCACCTTCGCACGCCAGGCGAGGGTGACCGACACGCGGATGCGGGTCTCCGGGGCCGACCCGAAGAGGTGTCGAGGAAACGGCAGGCGGTAGTAGTGCACTCTGCCGATCGGTAGCCGGTCTTCGATGGTGATGACCGAGCGCGCCCCCGCCACGTCGAAGATCCGTTCGGGCCGGGGGACGCCGTACCCGTAGATCCTGAACGCGAGCGCGCGATCCTTCACCTCCGTCGGCCACTGCGCGCTATTGACGATCAACGCCCGCACCAGGTCGGGGCTGCTCTGGGGCAGTGCGGTGAGGACCCGTGCCGCGAGGTGCGCGACGCGCGGCGCCGCGAAGCTCGTGCCCGTCTCGAAGCGAACCAGCTGCCCGCCGGTGAGCACCCCCGAGCTCGCGACGGCGACGTCCGTGAGGAGGCGCTTCATGACCAGCGTCCCGGACGGGTCCCGGTAGACGTTGCCCGCCTCCTCGACCACCTCGGGCTTGATCTCGCCGAGGTAGCCGAGGCCGGTGCGGGTCAGCGGGCTGGGCCAGCCGTCCTTGGCGACCGGCTCCAGGCCGCTCCGCTCCCTCTGCACGAACGGCGCGGCCGCTTCGGGAACGTAGCCGCCGACCGTGAGCGCGTTGATGGCCTGGGCGGGGTTGCGGAGCCGGCACCGGTCGTCCCGCAGCCATGCGGGGAACCCTGGATCTAACGACCACTCCTGGAGTTGCTTGAGCGTCGGGCTCCCTCTCCCGTCGAGGTTGCCCGTGGATACGATGAACAGGAAGCCGGCCCTGCCGTCGTCGTACGCGACGTGGTCGATGCGCTCCGCCCAGACGCTCATCCGGTCCCGTCGGAACGTGCGGGTGCTCGCGATGGAGTGGCTGATGATCTGCGCCCGGGCCTCGTCGCGGAGGTGGTTCGTGATCCCCTGCAGATGGCGGGGCAGGTCGAGTTCCTCGGGGATCAGGTTGCACTCGTCGAGCACCCTCGCCAGGCAGACGCCGACCGCCTCGACGTCGTCCTTGTTCGTCAGGAGCGCGTCGCGGAGGCTGCCGAGCGACGCGAGGCTGACGACCGCGGTGCCGTGCGCCGCCGCCTCCGCCGGCGCGGTGACCGCCTCGGTCGCAGGAAGCCAGCTCCGGTGCGGCAGGCCCTCGACGCCGCCCTCCAGCAGCGGATGCCTGGGAATCATGGCCCCGTCGATCACCCCGATCACGGCCCCGTCGGGGGCACGGGGGCGGATCTGCGGCATGCTGCCGCGCTCCAGCTGGCAAAGGTCCATCCCCTGGCGTTCCACCTCCGGGGGAAGGTCGACGAACAGGACCCAGGGGTGGTGTTCGACGAGATCGATGATGGCCCGTCCCGAGAGCCGCACCCGGTAGGCGGCATAGTCGTCGGCGACCAGCGGGCGCCCGTCGCCGACGAGCGTTCCTCCGGCCGCCAGGATGTACGCGGCGAACGCCCCGCGTCGCCCGGCGCCCTGATCGCCGCTGAACTCGCCGGCGACGAGCTCGACGTCGACGAGGTAGAGCGCATCAGGGTCGACCTCGAGCTCCTTGAGCCCGTCGCCCATCCGCGTCGCCCGGTTCATGCGCCGGAAGCGCTCGACGAGCGGCACCTTGGCGGTCCCCGGCATCGCCTTGCCCTGGGCGTCCCTCTCTTCGCCTTCCCAGGCAGCCAGCGCCGCTCGCAGCGACGTCGCGGACGGGTCCGGGGCGAAGGCGAGCAGCGTCCCGTCGGCCCGCTCCTCGGCGACCTCGACCCCCCAGGTCTTCCTCGGAACGTCGTCGCCGGCGAGCAACGGCTTCTGCGAGGAGTCGAGCGCCGAGTCGATGAGGAAGGCGACCCCCGTGGGAAGCGTCGGCAGCGACGGGTCCCGCGCCTCAAGCGACTGCTGGTGCGCCGCCGCGATGGCCGTGAGCTGCTCGCGCAGCGCCGCCGCGTGCGGGGCGCGATCGAGGTGCCCGGGGTCCCGCGGCATCGGTCGACCGAAGCGGGCCCGGTCCTCGAAGCGGATCAATCGGATCGCGTCCATGCCATCCCCCCGTCGCGTCGTTACCCCGAGCGGCGTCGGCTCCGTGCGTTCTGGAAACGTGTCACGGCGGCCTCGAAGAGCGCCCCGGTCAGTGCGGTGTCGCCGTCGAGCACCATCGCCTTCAGCGCGTCGGTGGTGATGCGGGCGACGTCCGAGAGGCACAACCCCCGGCACTGCGCGGCGGCCGCGTCGACGCTCAGGCCGAGCGTTCGCACGCTGCGGAAGCGCCGGCGGAGGTACTCGTGCAGCTGCGCATCGTCCGGCATCGGGAACCAGATCACGTCGTCGAAGCGCCGCCAGATCGCGTCGTCGAGGGCGCTCTCGTGGTTGGTGGCGGCGATGATCGGCCCCTCGCTAGTGTCGCCGTCGAGCAGCTGCAGGAAGCTGTTTACGACCCGCTTCAGCTCGCCGACGTCGTCGCGGTCGCTCCGGCTCCGCGCGATGGCGTCGACCTCGTCGAAGAAGAGGACGCCGGGCCGTTGCCGCGCGTGGTCGAACACCCGGCGGAGGTTCGCGGAGGTCTCCCCGAGGTACGACGCGATGAGCGAGTCGAAGCGGACGTAGTGGAGGGGAAGGCCGAGCTCGCCCGCCACGACCGCAGCGCAGAGCGTCTTGCCGTTCCCCGGCGGGCCGTGGAACAGGAGCTTGCGGCTCGGCGGCAGTCCGTGCTCGGCGAGGCGAGCGCGATGCGCGAACTCCCGGAGGAAGCGGGAGATACGAGCCTCCGTCTCCGGGGCCAGGACGACGTCGTCGAGGCCCCGCGCCGGGGTCCCCGTGTCCAGCAGCGAGGCCCCCTCGGTCTTGCTGCGGGGAAGCTCGTGCACCGTCGCGATTTGCTCGCGCGGCTTCGGCGATGCGCGCGCGGTCTCGCGGAGGGCGGCCGCGAGGTCGTCGGCGATGCGGACGTGCCCCTGTCGGCGCTCGGCGACGATCAGCTGCTCCGCCGCGTCGACGAAGGCCTCCTCGTCGTCGCGCCGATGGCTGCGGATCAGCCGCTTCAGGAGCTCAGCGTTCACCGCGTGACTGTACGCGGTAGGGGCCGCCGGTTGCATAACAACCAGCGACGGCTCCGCGCCCCCCGTGCGGCCTTCCGGTAGGGGGACCGAGAGAAGGCGAACTTCAAGCTCAGCGCGTGGCGCGAGGTCAGGGCAGCGGGAGCAGCGCCGGCGGCGCGAGGGGCGCGCCGTCGGCGTCGAGGCGAGCGCGCATGAGCCGCCAGGCGTCGCCGTCGCGGACGGTCCACACGGCGAGGGACTCGCGCTCGTCGACGCTGCGCGCCACCGCCACGCCGCCCAGCCGGGTCAGCAGCGCGGGCGGCCCGAGGCGTCGTGCGGCCCCGCGAGGTGCGCCGTCGGCGTCGAGGGCCTGCACGTGCA
>JAQBQI010000067.1 GCA_028287085.1 Myxococcaceae bacterium | reverse complement strand
CGGGGCGGGGGCAGGGCTCTGGATGCTGCCAGCCGCGCGATCGTTCTGCACAGCGCGGAGCCCTGCCCCCGCCCCGCGGGGGTAGGGCGCGCGGCAGCGGGGAAGGGGGCCCACGACGACAAGCGATCCTGGCACCGTCGCCCTGGCGTGCTCCCTGCGCGGAGTCATCGGCCGCGCGGCGGAGAGGGCGTAGCATCGCCGCGTGATCGTCGAATGTCAGAAGTGCGGCGCGCCCCTCTCCGTCGTCGAGGGCCAGCGCCTCGCCCAATGCACCTACTGCGGCGCGACCAGCCAGGCGCGCTCGCAGCGCACCACCGCGCAGCCCGTCGCGGCGCCCCCGCCGCCGCCCGTCTGGCAGCAGCCGCCGCCGCCCCCGCAGACGGCCTACGCGTACCAGCCGATGCCGGCGCCGCGGGCCAGCTCCGGCGGCGCCGGCTGCGTGCTCGGCGTCGTGATCGCGCTCGCCCTCGCCGGCGTCGGGGCGGGCGTCTACGTCGGGGGCCGCGGATCCTTCTTCGCCACCAGCGTCGACCCCAACGCCCCGCCCTCCGTCGCCACCGTCGCCCTCGCGGCCGGCGCCCCCGTGGCGCGCACCTTCCCGGCGGTCGCGGGCGGCCCGGTGCGCGGCAGCACCCTGGGAACAACCTGCCGCGGCTACTACGCCGCCGCCCCGCAGTTCTCGCTGCGCGTCGCGGCGATGCAGCGCGTGCGTCTCACCACCCTCGGCAGCAACGACCTCACCATGGCCGTGCGCGTTCCGGGCGGCCTCTACCGCTGCGACGACGACAGCGGCCAGGGAACCAACCCCCTGCTCGACCTCACGCTGCCGCCCGGGGTCTACCCCGTGTTCGTCGGCGCGTACCGTCAGAACACCACCGCGTCCTTCACGCTCGACCTCCAGGCGGGCGAGCCCGGCGCGCTGCCGATCGACGGCGCCCTCGCGTTCAACCTCCCTGCGTCGCTCGGCGCGCTGGCGCTGGTCGGCCCGACGAGCACCGACACCCGCGCGGGCATCGCGGGCGGCGCCGTCGACGCGACGCCCCTCGGCAGCAATTGCCGCGGGCACCTCCCGGCCGCCCCGCACCTCACGCTCACGACGAGCGACTACCGCCGCGTGGTGCTGACCACCACCGCGACGCGCGACCTCACGATGGTGGTGCGCGACGCCGCGGGGGTCCTGCACTGCGACGACGACTCCGGCGGCGCGCAGCAGCCGCGGGTCGAGGCGACGCTGCCGCCCGGCCAGCACCAGGTCTGGGTCGGAACCTACAGCGCGGGCGAGACGGAGTCCTTCGCGCTGACGGTGCGCTCGGAGTCGGCGGGCACGGGCGCGCCGCTGGCGACCGGGCTCGCGCCGCAGGCCGCGCCGACGGCCGCCACGCTCGACCTCGACCGGGCCCCCTCGACCGCGCTGCGCGGAACCATCGCGGGCGCGATCGAGGCGCGGCGCGTGTCGCCCTCGTGCACGGGCTGGGTCACGGCGGCGCCGCAGCTGCGGCTGCTGACGCGCACGCCGCGGCACGTGACCATCGCGGCGACGTCGAGCGGCGACCTGACGCTGCTGGCGCGCGGTCCCAACGGCGACGTGGTGTGCGTCGACGACTCCAACGGCTCGCCGAACCCGACGCTCGACGCCGACATCGGCGCGGGCGAGACCACCGTCTGGATCGGCTCGTACCGCGGGAGTTCGCGGGTGAGCTACCGGGTGCAGGTGACGGCGCAGGCCCCGAGCGGCGCGCTGCCGGTGAAGTGAGGGGCGTTGGGGCGGGCGGGTCGCCGATCCGCGGAGCACCGGTGATGGACTCCCGGGGCGTTGGAGGTGGACTCCCGAGGCGTCGAAGGGGACTCGAACCCGGGAGCCGTGCAGCGCACCAGAAGGCTACGATCGGCGTTCCAGGCGTGCGGTGGAGGGGATGACGTTGCGTGCGGCACTCACGATGACGTTGGTGCTCGGGCTGGTGGCGTCGTGCGCCGACTCCGCCGCGACGACCGACGCCGCAGCGGTCGTCGACCGGGGCGCGCCCAATGACCTCTCCGCCGACGCCGTCGAGGCCGCGACGGACGTGTCAGTGGCCGACGCCCTCGATGGTCCGGTGGATGCCGGCAGCGCCGACGTGGACCGTCCGGCGCGCGACACGGGGCCGGACGTCCCGCGGGTCGACCCGGGTCAGATCACGGCCCTTGCGCCGATATTGTAGCCTCTACCGGCAACCATGATGTGGGCCCGTTCGCTCGCTACGCTCAGCCTTCCCCTCTCGCTCGCCTGCACGGCCTCGGCGCCGGATCCGGGAGCGGGTCCGGACGCGTCGCTGCCGGCCGACACGGCGGCGGACGTCCACGCGCGGCTTCCCGGCACGTGTGCGAACTGGGACGAGTACGAGTGCAAGGCAAACGGCGACGGCGTAACGAACGGCTGCTTCGCCGCCTGCCAAGCGGGCTCGACGGCGATCTTGTGCAACATCGGAATGGGCGTATGCGCCGGGCACGTCCACGCTCCATGCAATCCACCCGCGACTCTCCAAGGGTGCGAGGCCTGCCGCTGGGCGCTCGACCAGTGCCCGGTTCCCTGATTGAAGGCGATCCCGTTGATGGTAGCTTTCTACTGGCCTTCCGAAAGAAGCCCCGCGCTCGAAGGAGTGCCGCACAGTGGCTTCCGGTCCGACAGCCCCGGGCAGTGCCCGGGGCGCCGACCTGTTATTGCCTGGGGTGAGGGCCAACGCCCGAACCCCAGCGACCCCAGCGGACTGCATCACTCCCCAGATAGGTGGAAGGCAGTGGAATAGGTGGAAGGCAGGGGAATAGGTAGAAGGCAGTGGAATAGGTAGAAGGCAGTGGAGTAGGTAGAAGAGAGAGTGAACGCTAGAACACAGAGTCATCCCCAGCACCCACCGCGCTCCCAACCCCCACCTCCCAGTCACGCCACCTGACTACCCCCACCGCCCGCGCGGCTCACGTCGCCGCGAGCAGCCGCTCGAACAGGTCGATGTCCACCGGCTTGGTCATGTGGGCGTCGAAGCCCGCCTCCAGCGCCTTCAGCCGGTCGCCCTCCGTGCCGTAGCCCGTGAGCGCCACCAGCACCGGCGCCGGCCCCAGCGCCGCGCGCACCCGCCGCGCGACCTCGTAGCCGTCGATGCCCTGCAGGCCGATGTCGACGATGGCGACGTCGGGGCGCTCGGCCAGGATGCGCGCCAGTCCCCGCAGGCCGTCGCTCTCGGCCCGCACCTCGTGCCCGCTGTGCTCGAGAATGGCCACGAGGATCGCGCTCATGTCGTCGTTGTCCTCGACGATGACGATGCGCCGCGCGCCGCCCGGCTGCGGCATGCCGTTGACCTGCGCCTCGGCCCGGCCCTCGGGCGGGGGCGGGGGCACGGTCCGCGCGGTGTCCTCGGGCGCGGGGCCGAGGCGATCGAGGTAGGCCGCGAGCTGCCCCACGAGGCGGCGCGCGGCGTCGGCGTCGGCCCGCCCGGCCTCCAGCTCCAGCCCCGCGCCGATGTCCGTGATGCTCTGGAACCCGAAGCTCGCCCCGGCGCCCTTCATGTTGTGCCCGAGGCGCTCGACCGTCTCGAGGTCGCCCCGCGAGAGCGCGTCGAGCATCGTCACCACGTCGAGCCGCCGGTTCTTCAAGAAGGCCGGAATCTGCGCGGCCAGGCTCGGGTACGCGAGCACCAGGCTCGGGTCGGGGGGCGGGGCCTCGGCGGGCGCGGCCGCGAGCAGCGAGTGCTCCCTGATCGCCTGGAGCAGCACCTCCTGCTTGATGGGCTTCGTCAGGAAGGCCGTGCACCCCGCCGCGAGGCACTTCTCGCGGTCGCCCTTCAGCGCCGACGCGGTCAGCGCGATGATGGGCGTGGGCGGCCGGTGGTGGGCCTGCTCCCACGCGCGAATCGTGCGGGTGGCCGTGAGCCCGTCCATCACGGGCATCTGCCGGTCCATCAGCACGAGGTCGTAGTTGCCGGCCGCGAACATCCTGCAGGCGATGGCGCCGGTCTCGGCGATGTCGACGCGGTAGGGCGTGCCCTCGAGGTAGGCCATCGCGATGGTGCAGTTGTCGGGCGAATCCTCGGCCAGCAGGATGCGCAGCGGAGGGAGCGGCGCGTCCGAGCCGCGGCGGTCGGGCACGGCGTCGCCGCGCGGGGCGGCGGTCCAGATCTCGAAGGGCACGGCGAAGGCGAACACGCTGCCGGCGCCGAGCTGGCTCTCGACCCAGATGCGCCCGCCCATGAGCTCGACGAGGCGGCGCGAGATGGTGAGCCCGAGCCCCGAGCCCCCGAAGCGCCGCGTCGTCGACGAGTCGGCCTGCGTGAAGCGCTCGAAGACCTGCGCCAGCTTCTCGCCCGGGATCCCGATGCCGGTGTCGGCGACGGTGAAGCGCAGCGCGGTGGGCACCGACGAGTCGCCGTCGCGCGTGATCCGCAGCGACACCTCGCCGCGCTCGGTGAACTTGATCGCGTTGCCGACGAGGTTGAGCAGCACCTGCCGCAGCCGCGTCGGGTCGCCGACGAGGTTGGTGGGCGCGTCGGGGGCGATCTCGCAGACGAGCGCGAGGCCCTTCTCCTCGGCCCGCGCGACGACCATCTCCACGACCTTCTCGACGAGGTCGATGAGCGAGAAGCCGGTCTGCTCGAGCTCGAGCTGCGCGGCCTCGACCTTGGAGAGGTCGAGGATGTCGTTGATGAGGTTGAGCAGGTTGTCGCCGGCGCGGCGGAAGATCTGCACGTACTTGTCCTGCTCCTCGGTGAGCACGGTCTTCGCGAGCAGGTCGGCGATGCCCATGATGGCGTTCATGGGCGTGCGGATCTCGTGGCTCATGCTGGCGAGGAAGTCCGACTTGGTGCGGCTGGCGCTCTCGGCGACGGCGCGGGCCTGCTTGAGCTCGACCTCCTCGCGCTTGCGCTCGGTGACGTCGCGCGCCGAGGCGAAGACGCCCTGCAGCGTGCGCCCGCGGTCATAGAAGGTCGTGGCGTTGAAGGACACCACGGTGGTCTTGCCCTCGAGCGAGCGCGCGGTGAGCTCGTAGTCGGTGACCTTCTTCTCGCTGAGCACGCGGTTGATGGCCGCCTCGGCCCGGTCGGGGTCGGTGAAGTAGCTCTTGAAGGGCGCGCCGATGAGCTCGTCGCGGGTGCAGCCCGTGAGCGCCTCCATCTGCTTGTTGATGTCGGTGATGATCCCCGCCGGGTCGGTGGTCATGATCGCGTCGATGTTCGATTCGATGAGCGAGCGCGTGTAGAACTGCTGGTCGCGCAGCCGCTGGTCGAGCTTGCGCTGCTCGGCCTCGACGAGCTTGCGCGCCGTGTTGTCGGTGCCGATGAGCAGGTACCCGATGATCGCGTCCTGGGCGTCGCGCAGCGCCGTGACCGACACCACCGCGGGGAAGCGGCTGCCGTCTTTACGGATGTACGTAAGCTCGTAGATGTCCTCGATGCCGCGCGAGGCCTTGAAGACCAGCGCCTCGAAGCCCGGGGTGATGGGCGTGCCGAGCTCGGCGCTCAGGGCCTTGGCGCGCGCGATCACCTCCTGCGGGTCGGAGATGTCCGCCGGGGTGATCTGGTTGAGCACCTCGGCCGCGGCGTACCCGAGCATCCGCTCGGCGCCGACGTTGAAGATCTGGATCACCCCCCGCGCGTCGGTCGCGATGCTCGAGAAGTTGGCGCTATTGAAGATCGCGCTCTGCAGCGCCCCGGCCTGGAGGATGGTCTCCTCGGCCTGCCGCTGCGCCGTGGTCTCACCCGCCCCGTCGGTCACCGGGGGCTCGCAGCGCGTGCAGTGCGATCGCTCGGGTCGAGGTCCATCATAGGTTTAGTGGTTCCGATCGGGTCGTTCGACGAACTCGAACACGGGCAGACTTCGTGGGTGCGGGGTGCGCCGCTCCCCTCCTTGGGCCCGACCCCGCCATTGCACAACCCGGTCGGCGGTCGATTGCCGGCATGGCCCCAGCGGCCGCGAAGCCGCTGATTGCAGCCTCGCTCGCCGGCCGCGACCGCCGGCCTGTCGACACATCTGCCCCACTTCAACGCGCGGGGCTTCGCGCACTGTGCTCGGACTCCTCACTCGACTCTAGCCCCTCTTCCGCCGCGTCCTCTGGAATCCCGCAGAGGCATGTCCCCTGCACGGCGAGCGTTCCATGCGACGCCGCGCCCACCCATCCACCGCCCGCCTCGCAGTCGTCGGCGCGCTTCTCTGCGGAGCCTGCTCCCCGGGGGCCACGGTGATGAGCCCCGCCGCCGACGACGCTGCCGTCGAAGACTCGGCCACGATCCGGCCCGCGGCCGACGCGGGGAGCCGGGCCGACGTGGCCAGTCGTACCGACCAGCCGGCCCCGGCCGATGCGCCCCCTCCGGTCGATGTCGCGACCGCGGCCGACGCGGCGACTGCGGTCGACGTCGCGATCGCGGTCGACGCCGGCAGCCGCGTCGATGCGGGCGCTCCCGTCGACGTGGGCACTCCCGTCGACGTGGGCACTCCGGTCGATGCGGGCACTCGCGCGGACGTGGTCACTCCCATCGACGCGGGCACTCGCGCGGACGTGGTCACTCCGGTCGACGCGGGCACTCGCGCGGACGTGGTCACTCCCGCGGACGCAGGCGCCCCCGCCGACGCCGGGTCGTTGCCCTCCGCCGGGGCGGCGCTGCCGCCGTGGGACGCCGCGACGATGGCTCACGTGCGCGCGGTGCGCGACCGCGGAATCGCGCTCGGCAACCGGGTGGGCGTCTTCGCCAAGATCGGCGACTCGATCACCGAGAGCGGGAGCTTCCTCTTCGACGTGGGCTTCTCCTGGGTCGAGCTCGGCGCCTACGCGGGACTCGATCCCACGATCCAATACTTCCGGGCGACGACGCTCGACGGCGGCACCAACTCCTTCAACCGCTCGAGCATCTGCGCCACCGCCGGCTGGACCACCGACGACGCGCTGGCGGGCGGCGACAACTCTCCCCTCCGTCGCGAGCTGCGCGCCATCCACCCCGCCTGGGCGATTGTCATGTACGGGACCAACGACGTCGACCGCAACACCGTGGCGGCCTTCACGGCCAACCTGAACACCATCGTCGACGTCATCGAGGCCGCGGGCACGGTGCCCGTACTCAGCACCATCCCCGACCGCTACGACGGCGCCGACAAGGAGGCCACCGCGCTACAGATCGAAGCGGCCATCCGCGGCGTCGCGTCGGCCCGGCACGTCCCGCTGCTCGACTACTGGGCCGCCCTCCAGCCGCTGCCGATGCACGGCGTGTCGTCCGACCAGATCCACCCCACGGTCTACCTCGCGGGCGGCAGCACCGCGCCGGCGGCCTTCACCCCGGCGGGCCTCCAGTACGGCTACAACGTGCGCAACCTGACGGCGATCGAGATGCTCGAAAGGCTGCGCGCCGTGCCGTGATGGAATGAAAGGTGGCTGGGGGGAGGGGCAGGGCGACGGTGCCAGGTCGGTTGGCTTCGTGGGCCCCCTTCCGCGCTGCCGCGCGCCCTACCCCCGCGGGGCGGGGGCAGGGCTCTGGATGCTACCAGCCGCGCGATCGTTCTGCAGAGCGCGGAGCCCTGCCCCCGCCCCG
>JAQBQI010000064.1 GCA_028287085.1 Myxococcaceae bacterium | reverse complement strand
GCGAGGCAGACGCCGTCGAGGCCGACGCGGGCGAGGTCGCGGGCGATCGGGCGGGCGAGCGCGCGGGGCACGCCGAGCGCGGGCGGCGCGCCGGTGAAGGGCGGGCGGTGCGCGTCGGTGAGCGGCGAGTCGAGCCAGGTGAGCGCGACCTCGCGGGGCGCGATGAAGGACGCGAGCCACCCGAGGGTCCAGGCGACGGCGCCCTGCTCGGCGTGGTCGGCGAAGGACTCCATCACCCCGCGGTGCAGCATGATGTCGCCGGTGAGGGTGACCACCACGCGGTTCGCGGGGGCGCCCGCGTCGACGGGCGCGTCAGCCGGTGCGTCGATGGGGACGTCGACGCCGGCGTCGACGGCGAGCACGTCGCGCGCCACGGCGGCGTCGGGCGAGGGGGTGCCGCGACACGCGGCGAGCGCCAGGGAGAGACCGAACGCGCGGGCGAGCGGGGTCATCGCGGCGCGATGAAAGCCCCATGGCCGCGGCGATGACAAGCGCGGTGCGAGGGGGCCGTGAAGTTGAGCCCGCGAGCGCGGCCGCCGATCGAGATCGTCGTGAACGGGTCGACCCGACGGGAGCACTACGGCGACCGACGCGACCGCACCGCCCGCTCGCTCAGCGCGTGACCGCGCGGTACGCAGTGATGAGCCCGAGGATCTCGTCGAGCGCGGGATCGGCGCCGTTCGTCGCGGCGCGCACCGTGTGCTCGGCGGCGTCGAGGAGGGCCCCCGCGTCCGTCGGGCGCTCGGCGATGTGCTTGAGCGCCTCGGCCCACGCCACGATGGCGCTCCCGCGGCGCAGCGCGGCGTCCCCGCCGGCGAGGAGCTGGCGCACCGTGACGTCGACCGTCTCGGCCGCGGGCACGCGCGCGCGGCTCGTGTACGTGGCGCGCGCGACGATGTGATCGTCGGGGCCGACCATCGAGGCCGAGCAGGCCTGGACGACCTGGTGGAAGACCATCGCGTCGTTGGGCGCGAGGTGCTGCGGGTCGACCTCGCGGGGGTCGGTCGAGATGGCCTCGCCGTGGAACTCCGCGACGCGCATGTACCAGGGGAGCGTGAGCTCGAGGCGCACCGCGCGCACCGCGAGGTCCATGGTCTCGGTGAAGCGCGCGCCGAACATCTCGCGCGCCTCGGCGTCGGTGTCGACGAACACGTAGGCCCCGCGCCCGCGGTCGGTGATGGTGTCCATCATCGTGTCGTCGAAGCCGTCGCCCACCCCGACGCCCACGAGGTAGATCTCCTCGCGCTCGGCGACGTGGGCGGCCTCGGCGATGACCCGCGCGTCGGTCACGCCGACGTTGGCGATGCCGTCGCTGATGACCACCACGCGGTTGAGGCGCCCTTCGCCGTAGTGCCGCTGCGCGAGGGCGTAGCCCGCGTGGAGGCCGCCCGAGAGGTCGGTCCCCCCCGAGGCGCTCAGGGTCGCGGCGAGGTTGAGCAGCGTCGGGTCGTCGGGCCGAGTGACGCGGTAGCCGGAGAGCACCTCGCGCTGATCGCTGCTCCAGGTGACGGCCGAGACGACGTCGCCCGCGCGGAGCGACCCGGCGATGGCGCGAATCACCGCGCGCTCGCGCTCGATGCGCTGGTCCTCGGCCATCGACCCGGAGGTGTCGAGCACGAAGGTGATGGTCATGGGCCGCAGGTCGGCGACGCCGCGACGCTCCGACGCGATGCCCACCTGGAGCTCGTAGCTTCCCGCCTCGGCGCCCGGCCGCATCTGGGGGACGATCCGCACGTGGTCGGGCTCGGCCGCCTCGTAGGGGACGTTGTAGTAGTTGAGGAATTCGTAGGTGCGGAGCAGCCCCGCGGGCACGCGCTGGCCGCGGCGGATCATCCGTCGCGCGATGGCGGGCGAGGCCATCGAGTTGGAGTCGTCGGCCGAGAGGTAGAGCGTCACGGGCTCGTGCGACGTGATGGCGGCGCAGGCGCTGGGCGCCTCCGCGTCGACCGGGGCCTCGCCCGCATCAACCGGCGGCGCGGGCACGTCCGCGGGTGCCGTCGAGGCGTCCGCGGCGGAGGGCAGGTCGGCGGGGGCGCCCGCGTCCGAGCGGGCCTCGATCGGCGGGGCGAGCACGGCGCCCGCGTCGTAGCCGCCGGACCTCGGCGACCCCTCGGCGACGCCGGTCGAGGCCGAGTCGCCGCAGGCGTTGAGGCCGACACCGAAGGCAACCAGGAGCGAGAAGGAAGTGAGGGTGCGCATGGGGGATGTGGTCCTCCGAAGCAGGGATGAAGTGGAGCGCGGGCGTCGATCCCGGTGCAGCGCTCGTGCCGTCGGCGAGCGCGTGATCTGCCCTGGGAACCAACGCTCTGCTGCGATCGCAGCGCTGTGGCACAGGCCGCACACCGGGCCGATCACGCCCGGTCGGCGGCCGCTCGCTCGTGCCCACGGCCGCCGCTGGTGCGCGCCCGCCCCGCCGCGCGTCACCCCCGGTGGCGGCGCGGCCCTTCTGTCTCCGCGGCAGTGCGCGGTACACCTGCACGAGAGGGGAACCGCGCGATGACCAGACCCACATCCCGTCGTTGGCGGCTCGTCGCGTTGGTCGCGGGCATCGCGGCCGCGTTCACGTCGCGCGGCGAGGCGCACGACCCCGTGGCCGTCGACGTCGAGGCCACGCCCTACGGCGGACGCACCAGCGGTCGCCTCCCCCCGAGCGGAATCTGTGGATACTCGTCGGGGGTGGGCACCGCGTTCGCCGGTCTCGGCGTCCGTGCCCGCCTGCGCGTGCTGGCTTCAGCCGACGACCGCACTCGCGGGTTCACGGCCACCGCGCAGGGCGCCGTTGAACGCCAGTCCAACTCCCTCCTCGCGCCCGGCAGCGACGGCGAGCGGGATGTCCCGCCCGACCAGGCCATGGCCGGCGTCGGACTCGGCTTCGGCTACGACTGGCGCTACGTCGGATTCCACCTGGGCGTCGGCGCGCGCGAGTCGTACGCCTATCGGGTCTATCCCTGCGCCGCCAGCCGAGGTGGGCGGCCCGGCTGCGACGCGCCCGACAACTACCACGGCGCCGTCTCGCTCTACCCCGACGTCACCCTGCGCGCGGGTCCTTCCAGTGGAGTTCACTTCGACGTCATCTTCGGTTCGTACAGCGTGGCGACGCTCCTGCGCCCCGGCATGTATACCGGCCTCGGATACACCACCCAGGGCGGTTACGAGCTCGTCGCCCACGTCGGCCTCCAGAGCACGGTCGCGAACAACTACCTGTTCGGGGCCTCGCCGCGATTCGACCTGTCGGGCGCACTTCCCGTGACCGACCACGTGCTCCTCGGACTCGGCGTCGCGTACGCGAGGGGCGAGCTTCGCGACGACTTCGACGCCCGCGCCTCCGTCACGCTGCGCTTCGGCCCGTAGGCCCGAGGTGCGGCGCTTCGGGCGAGCGATATTCGCGGGTCGAGTCTCGGGGCGGGTGCGCTACACCCCAGTGGCCCGTCGCGGTAGATCCGCGGCCCGGAGCGGGTGTCGGCCCCTGTTGCCACCACCGCCATGAGATCGATCGCCGCAGTCCCGAGTACGTGTCTCGCGGCGAGCGTCGCGGGGTCGTTGGAGCGCCAACCTCCAATGCCGAGAGGGGCAGTGTCCCCGCCTCGACGCGAGTCCCGCTGACCTCGTCGTCGAGCGCTCCCCCGTTCGACGCTCGCGCAGCAGGAGCGCCCGAAGGGACGTCCGAAGGCACGTCGATGATGACGTCCGCCGGGGCGTCGGCGGCCGCGAACCTGTGCCCGCGGCCGCCGCTGCCGATGGTGCGCGCCCCCGGCTCCCGCCCCCCCCCTCGCCCGCCGGCGCGCTGGCGCCGCTCGCGTTCATCGCGGGCGCGTGGCGCTCCGAGGCCAACGGCGCGCTCGTCACGCGCGTCGAGGGCGTCGAGGACGGGCGACCGCGCGTCGAGGAGACGCGGCTGCGACCGCTGCCCTGAGGCGTCGCGCGCGCGGCCTCCCGAATCAAAACCGATAGTTCGCGTGCAGTACGACCTGCCCCATCGGCGTCACCGAGAGCTCATCGGCGGAGTAGACCGACCCGTTCCACCACTCGACGCGGTGCCCGAGGTAGGCCAGCGCCATCGCCTCGGCGCCCAGCGAGAAGCCGTACGGCAGCACCACCTCCGCCCCGACGCCCGCGCGCGCCCCGAACTGCACGTCGGTGACGCTCACCTCGCGGGACCGCGCGTCGTGCACCACCGCGAGGTTCGCGCACGCGCCCACCAGCGGAAACACCGACCAGCGCGCGCCCCGCAGCAGGTGCAGCCGCAGCACGCCGCCGACCTCGTGCTCGTGGCGCAGCGAGTCCCGGTGGCTCCCGGTGACGTGGTCGGTGAAGAGCTCGACCGAGACCAGCGGCGAGAGCTCGACGCCGATCTGTCCGCCGACGCCGCCGAGGGTGTACTCGCCGGATCGACCGACGGCGCGGACGCCGAGCGACCACCGCGAGCGGCTGAATCCGACCGAGGGCAGCGCCGTCAGCGCGAGCAACGTGAACACCGCGGGCCATGGACGTCTCATGCCGGCCGCGCTTCTCATGCCGCGTGCCGCGCGCATTCCGCGTCACAACCCGCACCCGCGCCGCGCGGGGTGAACGGCCCTCCTCGCCCGACCCTGTGAACCGCGCCGTTGCGGCCCGCGGCGCTTCTATTCGCGGCCATTTCGCGCGCCGCTCACTTCGCGACGATCATGGCCTTCAGCTGCGCCAGCAGGTGCATCGACTCCAGCGGGGTCATCCGGTCGAGCTCGACGGCCTCCAGCGCCGCGATCACCGGGTGCTCGCGCGAGACGGGGGCCGGCCGCTCCTCGAAGAGCCCGATCTGCTTCGGCGCCTTCTTCATCGGACCTTCGCCGCGCTCCAGGTCCTTGAGCATCGCGCGGGCGCGCAGCAGCACCGGCTCGGGCAGGCCCGCGATCTTCGCCACCGCCACCCCGTACGAGCGGCTCGCCCCGCCCTCCGCGAGCTTGTGCATGAACACGATGTCGTCGCCCGACTCGCGCGCCGACACGTTGACGTTGGCGACGTGCGCGCGCGTGTCCGCGAGGGCGCACAGCTCGTGGTAGTGCGTCGCGAACATCGCCCGCGCCTTCACCGCGTCGTGCAGGTACTCCGCCACGGCCCACGCGATCGCGAGCCCGTCGAAGGTGCTGGTGCCGCGCCCGATCTCGTCGAAGAGCACCAGCGAGCGCGCCGTCGCCCCCCGCAGGATCGTCGCCGTCTCGCGCATCTCCACCATGAAGGTGCTCGCCCCGCGGGCCACGTCGTCGCTCGCCCCCACGCGCGTGAAGATGCGATCGACCCGGCCCACCCGCGCCGAGCGCGCCGGCACGAAGCTGCCCGCCTGGGCCATCAGCACGATGAGCGCCACCTGCCGCATCAGCGTGCTCTTGCCCGCCATGTTGGGACCGGTCACCAGCAGCAGCCGCGCGCCGGCCTGGTCCAGCTTGATGTCGTTGGGCACGAAGGCCCCCGGCTCGAGCATCGTCTCGACCACCGGGTGCCGCGCGTCGCGCAGGTCGATCACCCCGCCGTCGTCGACCATCGGCCGCGTGTAGTCGTGCCGGTGCGCGACCTCCGCGAAGGCCGCGATCGCGTCGAGGTCGGCCAGCTGGTTGGCCAGCTTGGAGAGCTTCGCCACCGCGTCGGCGACCTTCGCCCGCAGCTGCTCGTAGCGCGCGCGCTCCAGCTCCCGGGCGCGCTCCTCGGCCTCGAGAATCTCCGTCTCCAGCGAGGTGAGCTCGTCGGTGATGAAGCGCTCGCCGCCGGCGATGGTCTGCTTGCGGCGGTAGTCGCCCGGGACGAGGTGCAGGTTCGCCTTCGTCACCTCGATGAAGTACCCGAACACCCCGTTGAACTTGATCTTCAGCGACGTGATCTTCGTGCGCGTGCGCTCGCGCGTCTCCATCGCGAGGATCACCTCGCGCGCGTTGCTCGCGAGCCCCGTGTAGCGGTCGAGCTCCGGGTCGAAGCCCGCGCGAAAGACCCCGCCGTCCTCCAGCGCCGCGGGGGGGCTGTCGGCGAGCGAGCCCTCCAGCATCGCGCAGAGCGGGGCGCACGGGTCCATCGCGCGCAGCGGCCCGAGGGCCTCGGCGGCCTCGGCGTTGGTGCTCAGCGTCCCGAGCAGCGTCGGCATGCGCCGGAGCCCGTCGCGCAGGGTGCCGAGGTCGCGCGGCGTCGCGACCTTCATCGTCGCGCGCACCGCGAGGCGCTCCAGGTCGGGGATCATCGCGAGCGACTCGCGCAGCCCCTTGCGCAGCTCGGGGTGCACCAGCAGCGCCTCGACGGCGTCCTGCCGCCGGTGGATGCGCTTCTGGTCTTGCAGCGGGAAGGCGAGCCAGGTGCGCAGGCGCCGCGCGCCCATCGCGGTGATGGTCTCGTCGAGGTGCGCGAGCAGCGTGCCCTTCTTGTCGCCGCGCACCGAGCGGAAGAGCTCGAGGTGCGCCTGCGTCGTCTCGTCGACGTGCAGGTGCTCGCGCGCGTCGAGCCGCGAGGCCCGCTGCACCGACACCGCCGTGCCCGGCTGGAAGGCCATCGCGTACTTCAGCGCCAGCGCCGCCGCGACCCGCGTGCCGACGGGCAGCTCGCCGAAGCCCACGTGCAGCGCCTCGTCGCCCATCGCGGCCGCGAGCACGTCGCTCGCCTCGCGCGGCCCGATCGCCGCCACCGCGCGCACGAAGAGGCGCGGGAGCATGCGCACCTCGGCGCGCACGGCGGCCTCGTGCTCCTTCGGGCAGACGAGCTCGCGCACGTCGAGGCGGGCGATCTCCCCGACGACGCCGAAGAGGTCGGTGACCTCGCTGGTGAAGAGCTCGCCCGTCGAGAGGTCGTAGGCCGCGATCGACCACTGCCGCCCGCTCTCGGGCGGAACCACCGCCGCCAGGAACTGGTTCGAGCGCGCGTCGAGCGACTCGGCGTCGAGCACGAGGGCCGGCGTGAGCACGCGCACGACGCCGCGCTTGACGATCCCCTTGGCCTTCGACGGGTCTTCGAGCTGCTCGCAGACCGCGACGTTGTGCCCCATCTCCAGCAGCCGCGGGATGTACGCGGAGGCGGCGTGGTGGGGGATGCCGCACATCGGGATCGAGTCGGCCTCGTTCTTGTTGCGCGAGGTCAGCGTGAGGTCGAGCGCCCTCGCCGCGGTGAGCGCGTCGTCGAAGAAGAGCTCGTAGAAATCCCCCATGCGGAAGAAGAGCAGGGCGTCGGGGTAGAGCGCCTTCTCGCGCAGGTACTGCTGCATGGCGGGCGCCTGGGCGCCCTTCGACTGGGTTCCGTTCATCGCAGTTCGCGCGCCGCCGGCTGAGAGGGGTTGAGGGGGGGTTGATACACTCTCGGCGCCGGCCGCGCCGCATCCTCCGCCGATGCTTTACGATCGCGCCCGTGACGCTACGCCCCGCCCAGCGCACCGAGGCCGCGCTGCTCTTCGCGTGGAACTACTGCGCCGTCGCCGCCTTCTTCGTGGGCCGCTCGGTGCGCGACGCGCTCTTCCTCGCGCACGAGTCGCCGTCGCGGCTGCCGCTGATGTACGTCGCGTCGCCGCTGGCCGTGAGCCTCGTCGGGCTGCTCTACGCCCGCGTCGCCGACCGCGTGCGCCGCGACGTCCTGGTGCGCGCGACCTCGGTGGCCCTCGCCGCGCTGGCGCTCGGCGCGTGGTGGGCCGTCGGCGCGCGCTGGGTCTACTACGCGCTCTACGTGGGGGTCGAGGTTATGGGCGCCCTCGTCATGATGCAGTTCTGGACCAGCGCGGGCGACCGCTTCTCCCCCCGCGAAGCCCGCCGCATCTTCGGCCAGATCGCCGCCGGCGGAACCGTCGCCAACATCACCGTCGGCCTGCTCATCTCGCAGCTCGTCTCCCGCACCGGCGCCGAGGCGCTGCTCTTCGCCGTCGCGGCCTTCCTCCTCGCCGTCGCGCTCATCGCCACCGCGCTCGCCCGCCGGCCCGGCACCCACCGCCCCCCGCCCCG
>JAQBQI010000062.1 GCA_028287085.1 Myxococcaceae bacterium | reverse complement strand
GACGCGCCGCGCGAGCCACGCCAGCGGGACGAGCACGAGCGCCGCGCGCAGCCACGGGAGGGCGCGCCGCGCGGCGGCTATGACTGGCTCCGCGCGCCGCAGCTCGCGCACTGCACCTCGTAGGCGGGCATCGGGTTGCGGCAGAACTCGCAGAGCTTCTGTCCGGGCAGCGTGCGGGGGTTGAGCATCGAGAGCAGCGGGCCCTGCGCGTCGGCCGAGCCGGGCGGGAAGGCGATGACGACGCCGGCGAGCGAGCCCCGCGGGAGGCCCATCAGGGCCTGGAGCAGGCCGGCGACCTGCTCGCCGTTGGTGTAGTCGACGGGGCTGTTCATCGGCGTGTTGAGCGCGAGGCGGAGCGCGATGATGACGCCGTCGTCCATCACCTCGACGGGGAGCTTCACCGCCGCGACGGGCATCTGCGGCGCGGCCCAGACGTACGCGTGCGTGGCCACGCCGACGCCGCGGGCGACGACGCGGCAGGCCTCGCGGGCCTGGTCTTCGGGCGCGAGCGCGGTGCGCTGCACGCCCTCGAGCGACGCCCTCATCGCGGGCCCGAAATCGGGGTTGAAGCGGAGGACGACGTCGACGATCCGGGCCGGCTGCCAGTTGCTCATGGGGCCGATGTTCTACCAGCGACGGCCCTGACGAACAGTCGAGTCGGCGGGTGCACCGGGGCGCATCCGCGCGGTATGCTGACCGTCCCAACGAACACCGCGACGGCGACCCGCGGCAGGGAGCAGTGGAGGGTGAGCATGAACTCGAATGATCCGATCGATGGTGCGGAGCGGCGCGAGAAGGTGGTCGCGGAGGGGGCCGAGCTGCGGGAGCGCGCCGTCGAGCACGCGCGCAAGGTGGGCGACGGCCTCGGATTGAAGGACGCGCCGGTGTCGCCCGACGCCCCGGCGCCCTACCCCGCGCCGCGGGTGCCGGCGCCGCCGTACCGCGGGCGCGCCTTGAAGGAGACGCTCCCGTCGACCCCGCGCGCGATCGCCCGCCAGGTGGCCGAGTCGCTCGCGCCGCTGACGCCGCTGAGCCCCGAGGCGGAGCCGGCCGCCGCGGCTGCGCCGGGCGCCGCGACGCCCACCGCGACGAGCAACGACGAGCCCGCCGCGACGAAGCCCTGACGATCGTACGGCGCCGTACGATCGCTCCCCTCAGGGGCCCATCGGCCCCGGAATCGGCACCATCCCAGGACGCCCCGGCGGCAGGTTGATCGCGCGGTCGGGCATCGCCGCGAGCGTCACTTCGACCGTCGCCACCGTCCCCTGCCGGATCAGCTCGACCCGGGATTGATGGCCGATGCCCGCCGAGGAGGCGAGCCACGGGAGCTGCGTGCTGTCGGTGATCTCCTGCCCGTCGAAGCGCCGGATGACGTCGCCCGAGCGGATGTCGGCCGTCGCCGCGGGGCTGCCGGGCTCGACGTCCTGCACCAGCGCGCCGTGGGCGTCGGGGAGGTGCATCCAGTCGACCATCCGGTCTTCGACCGCGCGGACCGAGACGCCCAGCCACGAGCGCATCACGTGCCCGTACTGCCGGAGCTGCGGCACCACGACCTGGGCCATGTTGATCGGGATCGCGAAGCCCACGCCTTGCGCCTCGCGGTGGACGGCGACGTTGATGCCGATGACCTCGCCCGCCAGGTTGAGCAGCGGGCCGCCCGAGTTGCCGGGGTTGATGCTCGCGTCGGTCTGGAGGAGGTTGGCGAAGTTGTCGGACCCGAGGCGCACGTCGTGGCCGGTGCGGCCGATGGCGCTCACGATGCCGGCGGTGACGGTCTGCGTGAGGCCGTAGGGGTTGCCCATCGCCATCACCCAGTCGCCGACCGACATGCGATCGCTGTCCCCGAGGCGGGCCGGGCGCAGCGCCACGCCGGGCGCCTTCACGCGGAGCAGCGCCACGTCGAGGCGCTCGTCGCGCCCGAGCACTTCCGCCGGGAAGCGCCGGCCGTCGTCGAGCTGCACCTCGATGTTGGCCGCGCCCGCGACGACGTGGTTGTTGGTGAGGATCTCGCCGTTTTCGGCGATGAGGAAGCCGGTGCCGCGGCTCTGGTTGATGCGCTCCTGCGGGGTGTTGAAGCCCCACTGCATCGCGCTGACCTCGCGGATGTTGGCGAACACGCTGACCACCGAGGCGCGCACCTCGCGCACGATGGGCGCGAAGGACGTCGGCGAGCCGGGCAGCGGACCACCCGCCGGCGCGAGCGGCAGCGCCGAGGCGTCGGGCGAGGCCGCGGGGGCGGGGCGCGCGGGGGCGACGGCGACCGGCGGCGACGGGGCGATGGGGGTGATGCTCGGGACTTCGCGCCCGCGACACGCGGTGAGCATGGGCGCGAGCGTCAGGGCGACGCCCCACGGGAAGAGGGAGGCGCGGCGGGACAGGGACATCGGTTACCTCGCGGTACGCTCAGCGATCTTGATGAACCGCATCCTCAAGTCATAGACCACCTGGTGGAGCAGGCGCTCTTCTTCCCCCGTGAGGTTGCCCCGGGTCTTCTCCTGGAGCATCGCGACCAGGTCGATGTGGTGGCGGGCCAGCGGGAGGTTGAGCTCGCCCTTGCGCCCCTCGGGGCCGTCCACCTCGCCGAGGTGCATCAGCGTGGCCGACGCCATCGACAGGATGAAGGTGTTGAAGTCGATGGGCGGCATCGGCTCGCCCACCTCGGGGAGGTGGGGCTCGTCCGCGTGGGAGTGGCCGTCGGGGTCGTGCTCGTTGGACATGGTCGAGGGCGGTAACACGAGCGGCGGTGAGCGTTCAACGCCGCGCCGTGTGATCGCTCAACCCTCGGCGTCGTCGGTCTCTTCCTCGTCGTCTTCTTCGTCGTCGACCGCGTCGACGACGTCGTCTTCGCCGAGCTTGGCCGTGATGGTCTCGGCGTTGTCGGCGGTGTCACCGAGCTCGCGCAGGAAGGTGTCGTACTCCTCGCGCGTCACGATGCCCTTGCGGATGTTGCGCTCCACGACGCGGCGGTCGAGGAGCATGTCTCGGGGCGTGGAATCCTTGCGCATCGGGAAGAGCCTCCAACGGAAGCCACAGGGGGTCTCGATCCTGCGGGGCGGCGGACGCTACGAGCGGGGCGGGAGCGCGTCAAGGCCGCGCGCGACCGGCGCGACGCCGACGAGGTGCAGCCGGAGGAGGTCGCCCGCCCGCTCCTTGTTGAGCGCGAGGCTCCGCATCTCGGGGCGCTCGGAGGCGCTGGTGACCGCGAGCTGCAGGTGCGCCCCGAAGGCCTCGCAGTCGGCGACCACGGCGTCGAGGGTGCGATCGTCGACGAAGTCGACGTCGGCGAGCGCCCCGAGGGCGTGCGTGAGCCGGTCGCGGTTGGGATACAGGGTCTCGTAAGCCAGCGCCTGCCCGAGCTCGCGGTAGTGCCGGAGGTACTCCGCGATGAACTCGTGCGAGGGCGGGGCCGACCACAGCTCGAAGGCCGCGTGCCGCGCGCGCCGGGCCTTGGCGACGAAGGCGCGGGTGATGAGCGCGAAGATCCACGCCCACTGGCGCGACTGCGAGGTGGCGCCGCGCCGCGCGTCGGGGTCGCCCACGGCGCGCTCGGGGTCGGCGCCCGGGCGGAAGACCTCCACGAGGCGCAGGATGCCGTGCTGCAGCGTCTCGGCGAGCTGCGCGGCCGCGTCGAGGAAGCCCGCCAGCACGGCCGGCGCGGCGACCGGCGACCCGCAGG
>JAQBQI010000021.1 GCA_028287085.1 Myxococcaceae bacterium | reverse complement strand
TCGGCCTCGCCGCCGTCGGCGATCGGGACGACCACGGCGTCGTCGGCGGAGCAGCCGGCCGCGAGCGAGAGGGCCAGGAGGGCGGGGACGAGGGCGCGGAGGTACATCGGGGCGCACGATCCCGCGGCGGCGGCGCGGCGGTCAACGATCGTGCGCGGCGCGGCTGCGCGGCCGCAGCGCTTACCCGGGGATGTATTCCGCCCCGAGGCGGAAGATCAGGAACTGCTTCGTCGGGTTGCCGCCCCGGGCGGGGTAGAGGAAGGGGCTCCCGGTGGTGGGCCAACGGATCGTGTCCGGGCTCCAGTTGAACCACATCCAGCGGGCGGCCGGGTCGATGCCGCAGGCCACCGGGAACTCGTTGCCCGGCGCCGGCGCGGCGCGGTCGGTGGTGTTGTCCTCGCCCACCGCGAGGGCGCCGCTGGCGTTGCCGGTGGCGTTGACCCAACCCCCGCTGGTCGCGGTGGGGTCGCCCGCGCGGGCGTTGCAGCGCCCGATCTGCTCGTTGATGACGTCGAGCGAGGGCCCGCCCGAGCCGAGGTCGAAGGGCACGCCGGTGGCGCACACCTCGAAGCGGGGGTCGCCCGTGTAGACGGTGGTGGGGTCGCCCTCGCGGCGAAACTGCGCGATCACCCCCTGCGTGACGGCCATGTCCGACCAGGTGACGACGTAGAGGAAGGCGCCGCTCGGGGCCATCGCCGAGGGCACGACGTAGGCCTCGGTGCCGCGCCCGACCGGGCACTCGAAGATCTCCGCGGCGCTGACGTTTTCGACGCCGCCGAAGTAATTCATCATCGCCGACGAGCCGCCGTAGCCGAAGCCGTACGCGTTGTCGGCGGTGATGAGCACGTGCACGTCGGCGCGCGCGACCGGGCCCTGGTCGGTCGGCGCCACCCCCTCGGCCGTGACGTCCCGGGCCGCGTCCCGAGGGACGTCCCGCGGTACGTCCCGCCCGGCGTCGAGGGCCGTGACGCCCGCGTCCACGTAGTCTGTCGGGAGCACGTCGGGGCGGTCGGCCGCGCAGCCCAGCGCGGCCAGGGTCACGAGCCCGAGCGCGCGCCGTGCCGACCGGAATTCACCGCCGCCTGCCGTGGTTTCCACTCCGGTCAGCGTGTCACCGGAGCGCCGCCGTGGGTAGCGAATCTTCGGCCCTCCCAGGGCGCCGCCGTGGCCGGGCGCGCAGCTTGATATTTTCTTGATACGCGGAGGCGTAGACCACCCGCCGTCATGCCCGACGACGCCCTGCCTCGCTCCTCCGCCGCTCCGTCCCCGCCGCGCCCCGGCAGCGCCCATGCCCCCGGCGAGCGCGCCCACGTCCAGGGCAGCCTCGTCACCCTCGGGCTCGGCGCGCTCGGCGTCGTCTACGGCGACATCGGCACCTCGCCGCTCTACGCGGTGAAGGAGTGCTTCGCCCCGGCGCACGGCGTCGCCCCCACGGTCGAGAACGTCCTCGGGGTGCTCTCGCTCATCGTCTGGTCGCTCCTCCTCGTCGTCTCGGTGAAGTACGTCTCGTTCATCCTGCGCGCCGACAACCAGGGCGAGGGCGGCGTGCTCGCGCTCCTCGCGCTGGTCGGCTCGCGCCCCGAGGCCGGCGACCGCACCCGCGCGCGCGCCGCCCTCGTCGTGCTCGGCCTCTTCGGCGCCGCGCTCCTCTACGGCGACGGGATCATCACCCCGGCCATCTCGGTGCTCTCCGCCGTCGAGGGATTGGAGGTCGCCACGACGAGCGTGCACCCCTTCATCGTGCCCATCACGGTGGTCATCCTGGTGGGCTTGTTCCTCGTGCAGAAGCGCGGCACCGCGGGCATCGGCGCGGTCTTCGGCCCGGCCACGCTCGTGTGGTTCCTCTGCATCGCCGCCGCCGGCCTCCCGTGGATCGCCCGTCGCCCCGAGGTGCTCGGCGCGGTCAACCCGATCCACGCGCTGCGCTTCTTCGAGGCGCACCGCGGCCACGGCTTCCTGCTGCTGGGCTCGGTGGTGCTGTGCATCACGGGCGGCGAGGCCCTCTACGCCGACATGGGCCATTTCGGGCGCAAGCCCATCCGCTGGGCCTGGTACACGGTGGTCTTTCCGGCGCTGCTGCTCAACTACTTCGGGCAGGGCGCGGTGCTGCTCGAGCGCGGCGAGGCCGCGCGGGCCAACCCCTTCTTCGGGCTGCTCTCGGGCTGGATGGTCTACCCCATGGTGGCGATCGCGACGGTCGCCACGGTGGTGGCCTCGCAGGCCCTCATCTCCGGGGCCTTCTCGCTCACGCAGCAGGCCGTGCAGATCGGGTACTGCCCGCGCGTGACCATCGTGCACACGTCGGGCTCGGCCGAGGGTCAGATCTACATCCCCGAGGTCAACCGCATCCTGATGGTGTCGTGCATCGCGCTGGTGCTGGCCTTCCGCGAGTCGTCGCACCTCGCCGCCGCCTACGGCATCGCCGTCACCGGGACCATGAGCATCACCTCGCTTCTCTTCTTCCGCCTCACGCGGCAGTGGGGGTGGGCGCTGTGGAAGAGCGTCGCGCTCGTCGCGCTCTTCCTCGCCATCGACCTCGCGTTCCTCGGCGCCAATATCGTGAAGATCGCCGAGGGCGGCTGGTTTCCGCTGTTGATGGCGGCGGCGGTCTTCGCGGTGATGACGACGTGGAAGACCGGCCGGCGCTCGCTGCGCCGCCACGTCATCGCCAACACGCTGCCGACCGAGCTCTTCCTGGCCGACGTGGAGCGCACGAAGCCCCACCGGGTGAAGGGCACGGCGGTGTTCATGACCTCGAACCCCGACGGCGCCCCGCCCGTACTGCTGCACCACTTCAAGCACAACAAGGTGCTGCACGAGCAGGTGATCCTGCTGTCGGTGCAGACGCGCCACGTGCCCGAGGTGCCCGCCGCGGAGCGCATCGCCTTCAAGCAGCTGGGCCAGGGCTTCTGGCAGGTGACGGCCACCTACGGCTTCATGGAGACGCCCGACGTCATCGAGTGCCTCACGCTCTGCAACGCGCGCGGGCTCCCGGTCGACCCGCCGTCGGCGAGCTTCTTCCTGGGGCGCGAGACGCTGCTCACCTCCGGCCGGTCGAGCATGGCGCGGTGGCGCAAGGTGCTGTTCGCGGTGCTGTCGCGCAACGCGCGGCCCGCGAACATGTTCTTCAACATTCCCCCCAACCGGGTCGTCGAGCTCGGCACGCAGATCGAGCTGTAGCGGCCGGGAGACCTCACCCCCCAGCCCCGTTCGAGCGCCGGCGGGAGACCTGCACCCCCCGCGTCCCGCCCGCGCTTCTGGTATTCACTCACCCCTTCCCCGAAGACCGGAACGAGGAGCTGTACCCGCCGATGAGCGAACGATACGACCGCCTTTTGGGCGCGCTGCGAGAGGTGGCGCTGGTGAACTCGGTGTTCTACGTCGTCGAGTGGGACGAGCAGGTGATGATGCCCCCCGGCGGCGCCGCCCACCGCGCCGAGCAGAAGGCCTGGCTGGCCCGCACCGCGCACACCCGCCAGACCTCGGCGGAGTTCGGCGACGCCCTCGCCGAGGCCGAGGCCGAGCAGGCCGGCGCGGCCGACGACAGCGAGGTGCGCGCGGTGCTCCAGCGGGCGCGGCGCGCCTACGACCGCGCGGTGAAGCTGCCGGGCTCGCTGGTCGAGGAGCTCACCCGCACCACGGCCCACGCGCACCACGCCTGGGTCGAGGCCCGCAAGGAGAACGACGCGGCGAAGTTCGCCCCGTGGCTCACCACCATCGTCGCGCTCAAGCAGCAGCAGGCGGCCTGCCTCGCGGCGCCGGGGCAGAGCGCCTACGACGTGCTCGTCGACGAGTTCGAGCCGGGCGAGACCACCGCGCACCTCAACGAGATCTTCGGCGCGCTGCGCGGCCCCCTGGTCGACCTCGTCGGGCGCGTGATGTCGTCGGGCCGCACCGTGCCGGGCGAGCTGCTCGCGCGCGACTTCGACGTCGCCGCGCAGGAGACCCTCGGGCGCGAGGCCGCGCAGGCCCTCGGCTACAGCTTCGAGCGCGGGCGCCTCGACGTCAGCGTGCACCCCTTCTCGATCTCCCTGGGCCCGGGCGACTCGCGCATCACCACGCGCTACCACGCCAACCGCTTCAGCGACGCCTTCTTCGGGGTGCTCCACGAGACCGGCCACGCGCTCTACGAGCAGGGCCTCCCCGGCGAGCGCTACGGCACGCCCCTCGGCGAGGCCGTCTCGCTCGGCGTGCACGAGTCGCAGTCGCGCTTCTGGGAGAACCTCGTCGGCCGCTCGCGCTCGTTCTGGCGCTACTTCTACCCGAAGGCGCAGCGGGCCTTCCCGGGCACCCTCGGCGGCGTCTCCGAAGACGACTTCGTCGCCGCGGTGAACGTCATCCGCCCGTCGGAGGTGCGCGTCGAGTCCGACGAGGCCACGTACAACCTGCACATCCTGCTGCGCTTCGAGCTCGAGCAGGCGCTGATGTCCGGCGCCCTCAAGGCCGCCGACGTGCCCGCCGCCTGGGGCGACGCCCTCCACGGCCTGCTCGGCATCCGCCCCGCCTCCGACGACCGCGGCTGCCTCCAGGACGTGCACTGGAGCGGCGGCGCCCTCGGGTACTTCCCCACGTACACCCTCGGCAACCTGTTCTCGGCGCAGCTCTTCGAGGCGGCCGGGCGCGACCTCGGCGACCTCGACGCGGCCTTCGCGCGCGGCGAGTTCGCCCCGCTGCGCGAGTGGCTGCGCGAGAAGGTGCACCGCCACGGGCAGCGCTACCTCCCGCGCGACCTCATCGCCCGCGCCACCGGGGCGCCCCCCTCGGTCGGTCCGCTGCTCGCGCACCTGAACCGCAAGGCCCGCGAATACTACGGAGTGTAAACATCCGACCGGGCGCCGGCCGCCGTTGACTCGCGTGGGTGCGCCGTCGGGCGTACCGTGGGGCCACCCTTCGGCCCCCCCACCGACCCACGGAGTCGACGCATGCCCGAGACCCTCGCCTTCGAAACGCCCCACCCCCTCAAGCGCGAGAAGGACACCCTGGTCGACCCGGTGGCCCCCTCGGGCACGCTCTCCGACGACGGCCCCACGGTGGCGGTGCGCATGCCCCCGCCCGACAGCTTCGGGGCCGACGCGACGATGGCCGCCGAAGACCTGCGCTTCTCCCTGCCGCGCGTCTCGGACGCCGGGCCGCGCGGCACGGTGCTGCCGCTCTGGCAGGGCGGGGCGGCGGTGTTTCGCGCGGGGCAGCTGCGCTACGAGCGGCTGCGGGCGCTGGGCGAGGGCGGCATGGGCGAGGTCGCCCTGGCGCGCGACCACGACATCGACCGGCGCGTGGCCATCAAGCGGCTGCGGCCCGAGCACGCCAACGCCTCGGCGCTGCTGCGCTTCGCCCAGGAGGTGCGCACCATCGGCAGCCTCGAGCACCCCAACATCGTCCCGGTGCACGACGTCGGCGTCGACGAGGAGGGCAAGCACTACTTCGTGATGAAGTACGTCGAGGGCGACACCCTCGAGACCATCATCGAGAGGCTCCAGGCGCGCGACCCGGCGACCGAGCGGCGCTTCCCGCTGGAGGTGCGCGCGCAGGTCTTCCTCGGCGTGCTGCGCGCGGTGCAGTACGCCCACGCCCGCGGCATCATGCACCGCGACATCAAGCCGGCGAACATCATGATCGGCCCCTACGGCGAGGTGATGGTGATGGACTGGGGCCTCGCCCGCCCGGTGCGCAACGCCGAGCTCGCGGCGCTGCCTGACGACCACTCGCGCCCCGTCGACGGCGCGGCGTCGAGCCTGGAGACGCAGCACGGCGCGGTGATGGGCACGCCCCATTACATGTCCCCCGAGCAGGCGCGCGGCGAGACCGACCAGATCAACGAGCGCAGCGACGTGTACAGCCTGTCGGTGATGTTCCACGAGCTGATGTCGCTGCGGCACTACCTCGACGGGAAGAACGGCGTGCACGCCGTGCTCGCCGCGGTCGCCACGGTGAAGGACCGCAGCGTGGTCGAGTGGGTGGCCGACGCCGCCGCGACGGGCGCGCCGATGGAGTACCTGCACTTCATCCGCAAGGGCGTGTCGGCCCGCGCCTCCGACCGCTACGCCGACGCGGGCCAGATGGCGGGCGAGCTCGAGGACATCCTCTCGGGCCGCATCAAGGTGCAGTGCCACATCTCGGGCACCAAGCGGTTGGGGCACATGCTGATGCACGCCATCGACCGGCACCCGCTCGTCGCGTCGGTCTTCGTGCTGCTGGGCGCCCTGTCGGCGGTGGCCGCCGTGCTGGGCGCGTTCTTCGGGCTGCTGCGCCTCGTCGGCGTGGCGTAGCTCAGCCCCGCGCGGTGGCGTCTTCGAGCAGCAGCACGCCCAGCGTGAGCGCCACGACCCGCAGCGCGTCGATCGAGCCCGCGGCGGTGGGCGCGCCGAAGCCCGCGAGGAGCACGGCGATCCACCCCAGGGCGCGGCGCAGGCCCGCGCCGCGGTCGACCCGCTGCGTCGACAGCGACACCATCGCGGCCGTCACGAGCCCGCTGAAGAGCAGGGTGTAGGCGGCGACCGCGAGGCGCGACGGGTGCGCGACGACCGCGCCGCCGACCAGGTCGAAGCGCGCCCCGAAGGCCTGCTGCGCGATGAGCGCGGTGCTGCGCGGGAGGTTGATGGGGAGCGTGCCGGTGACCAGCGTGAGCGCGGCGGGCAGCGCGAGGAAGGGCGCCACCTTGGCGAGTCCGACGCGCCGCACGGCGCCGACCAGGGCGGCGAACACCGCCGTCGCGACGCCCGCGAAGGCGAGCGCCTCGGCGAAGGCCCCGAAGCGGTCGAGCGAGCGCGCGAAGGCCGAGCTCGTCGGGACGGCCAGGCGCATCGGCGGGCCGAAGAGCTCGCAGAGCTCGCCCGCGAGCAGCAGCGCCAGCGGCACCGCGTCGAGCCGCCGCCCCTTCGCGGCGAGCGAGCGCACGACCCCGACGGCGCAGGCGACGAGGAGGGTGAGCGCGGTGCCGAGGATGGTGGCGCCCTGCAACCGGCGCGACGGCTCGCCCAGCATGGCGGCGACGACGAAGATGGTCATCGGCGCGAGCAGCGCCGAGCGCAGCGCGCGCACGGCGAGCGGCAGCGGCGACGACCAGACCACGCGCTGCGCCGCGACGAGCCCGAGCACGACGCCGGCGACGACCGCGAAGGTTCCCGCCCACGCCAGCGCCGGCCGGTCGAGCGCCACGCGCTGGAACATCCGCGTCGCCACGAAGCCCGCCGCGAGGAGCACCACCGCGACGCCCGCCGGGAAGGCGTCGGGCGGCGGCGGGCCGCCCGCGTCGGCCGCCCCCTCCGCGACCCCGCCCTCGACGATCTCGCCCTCCACGGACTCGCTCACGCCGCCACCGCCTTGCGCATGCGCCGAAGGTAGCTGCGCGCCACGGACTCGGGGTCGAGGCGCAGGGTCTTGGCGAGTTCGATCACGAAGCCCCGGGTGTACACCGCCGGGGGTAGAACCTTGTAGTCCTCTTCTTCGAGCGCCCGCAGGTGGTGCATCGGGATGCGGGTGCGGCCCGCCACGTCGCGCAGCTCGATGCCGCGCGCCTCGCGCAGCGACCGCAGGAAATCCCCTGAATACTCGGTGTCGGTGGTGATCTCGGGCTCCGGCCCCTTCGGCGGCGGCGCCTCCGCGGGCGCCTCGACCGGCGCCCCCGCGAGCGCCGCGAAGGGGTCGCTGGGCGCGATCGACAGGTCGTACGGGCGCCGCCGCGACGGGTCGAGCAGCACGTCGCGCGCCTCCTCGATGCGCGCCACCATGCTCGACACCTCCCCCTCGGTGAGCAGGCCCGCGAGCGCGAGGCTGTCGACCGCGTAGATCTCCCGCGCGCGGCGGTAGGCCCGGCGCACCTCCTCGTCGCTCGCGCCGCGGTCGAGCGAGAGCACCTCGTAGTGGGACGGCGCCGCGGGCAGCCCGGCCTCGCCGATGGTCGTCGGCGGGCGCATCGTCTCGGGCGACAGCAGCCGGCGGGCGATGCGCTCGAGGTTGCGGCTGGCCTTCGCCGCGGGGCTGTCGATGAGCAGCGGCCGGCGGCGCCGCGCGGCCATGAACACCGCGTCGTCGAACTCCACGCCCCCGACGCTCTCGATCGCGCCCACCAGCGGGCGCACCGCCACGCGGGCCATGGCGTCGCCGAGGTCGAGGTCGGCCCGCGAGCGCGACTGGTTCACCACGACGCGCACCCGCAGCGCGGCGGCCTCCTCCCACGCCACGGCGGCGATCTCGGCCGAGCGCGCCGCCAGCAATCGCGCGAGCTGCGCCGGCACCGGCGGACCGCCCGTCTCGACCAGCAGCGCGCGCAGCAGCTCGAGCCCGACGTCGTCGCCGAGGTCGAGCAGCCGGCGGCGCATGCGGCGGGCGTAGGCGTGGCGCACGAAGCGGTAGACCGCCTCGACGGCCGTGGGTTCGGGCGTGCAGACCGAGAGCATCACGTCGGCCGAGAGCATGCCGTCGACGACGCGGGGCGAGACGCCGCCGCCGAGGTCGAGCACGCAGACGTCGGCCTCCGAGGCGCGCAGGAGCGCCCGCGGGTCGCTCGAGGCCCGCGCCCGGTGCGACCCGAGCTCGCTGCTCACCTCCAGCAGCCGCACGTTGGGCACCACCGTCTCGTGCCCCCGCGCCACGAAGGGCGACGGCAGCCACGGCGGCGCGGCGCCCGCGTCGCGCGCCACCCCGAAGAGCCCGCCCAGCGTCGCCGCCCGCGGCGCCGCGTCGACCAGCAGCACCTTGCGCCCGAGCTGCGCCAGGAAGGTCGCCACGCTCACCGCCACCAGCGAGTGCCCGACCCCGCCCTTGGCCCCACCGACGGCGATGACCCGCGGGATTCCGTGGGGATTGGGGTTCTCGATCACGCGGCGGTCATACCAAGGGCCGGGGCCCCTGTCAGCGCCACCGCTCGCAGCGCAGCAGGTCGTCGGTGGTGAGCGTGAACCCGTCGTTCTCGCGGCACACCGCGACCCCGTCGAGCACGCAGACCTCGCCGCGCGCGTCGACCAGGGCCACGTCGCGCGGGGCGCAGCCGTCGAGGGTCACCGCGCGGTCCTGCCCCGCCCGCAGGGCGTCGGACCCGAGGCGCTCGGGGCCCCACGCGCGCCGCGCCGCGGCCCGCAGCCTGAGCCCGTGCACGTCGAAGCGCGACCGGTTGCGCACCGTCACCTCGACCCGCCCGTCGCCCCCCGCGGAGCTCCCCGCCACCCTCGCCCGCGCCCCGGCGCACCCGCCCGAGAGCACCACCAGCACGGCCGCCGCTCGCATCCCGCTCACCGCCGCACTCTACACCGCGCGCCCCGCTTTCTTCGGGCGCTTCGCCCCCGGTGCTAGCGTCGCGGCCGTGCGAGAACCACCGCCCGCAGGGCGCCGGGCGCTGCCCCCGGCGCACGAGGTCCTCGCCACCGACGCGGCGCGCGAGCTCTCCGACGCCCACGGCC
>JAQBQI010000864.1 GCA_028287085.1 Myxococcaceae bacterium | reverse complement strand
CTCGCGCTCGCGGGCGTCGGGTGCCGTCGCAGCGCCCGCCGCCCCAACGCGGGCGACGCCGCGACGGATGACAGCGCGGTCGCGGCCGAGCCCGAGGGCGAGACGCCGGCCATCGCCCCGACGCGCCCCGCCGAGGGGTCGCAGCCGCGCTGGCGCTCGCTGACCCACGGCCCGCGGCCGCGCGGCGCCGAGCGGTGGCGGTACGACTTCACGCCGCGCACGCCCTACGGCGAGCCGGCCACCGACGGGCGCACGGTCTTCGTGAGCGCGGCGCGCCGCGAGGTCGAGGGCCCCACCGACGGCGAGGTCTTCGCGTTCGACCTGCGCGACGGCACGCTCCGCTGGCACGTCGCGGTGGGCGGGCTGCACGGCGAGCCCGTCGAGTTCGCCGACGGGATGGTGCTGGTCGACACGATCCCGCACTGCGCGCGGCGCGGCGCCGACACGCCCGGGGTGCCGCAGCGGCCGTGCCTGGAGACGGCGCGCGGCGGCCTCGTGGCGCTCGACGTGCGCGACGGGCACGAGCGCTTCCGCACGAGCTTCTCGTCGGAGGCGCTGCGGTCGCGGTGGGCGGGGGCGCTGGTCGACGGCGCGTGGTGGATGCACGACGGCGCCGGGTCGCTGCGGGCGGCGCGGCTGCCGTCGGGCGAGGCCGGGGCGCGCCTCACGGTGGTGGGCGCGGTGACCAGCGTCGCGTCGGCCGAGCACGACCTCTTCTACACGGTCGACGGGAGGCCCACGACGCGGCTGGTGGCGCGGGCGCCGTCGATGCTGCGCTCGCGCTGGGAGAAGGTGCTGCCCTACCGCAGCGCGTGCCCGGTGGTGACGACGGGCCCGGTGGTGGTGGTGCCGGCCTTCGCGACGACGGGGATCACCGGCGCGCCGCGGGCGCTGCTGCGCGCGTCGGGGGCCGACCTGTGGACGGTGCCCGCGCCGCCGCGCTCGGTCGAGGGCTGCGGCGCCATCGACAACGGCGTGTTCTGGCAGGTGCAGGACCTCGCGCTGCAGGGCTTCGCGCTCGGCGACGGCCGGCGGCGCGGGCGCTTCGCGGTGCCGGCGCCGCCCACGAGCGACCTCGCGGTGGCGCTCGACGGGGTGTTCTACCTGAGCGTGCACGGGCGCCTCGTGGGCCTCGACCTCATCGACGGGCACGCCGCGGTGAACGTCGTGACGGGCGCGGCGGCGGCCGAGGGGATGGTGCTGGCGGCGGGCCGCGGCGCCGTCGCGACGCGCGACCCGGGGTTGCTGATCGGGTTCGATTGAGGGGGACGGCAACGTTGGCCGCGAGAGCGGCAACGTTGGCCGATCGGGGGGCGTCAGCCCGCGGAGACCTGCTCGCGATGCCCCTCCGGGGGATAGGCGAAGCAACGGGGCAGCGCCGAGAGGGCTTCGTCGGTCTGGATCCGCCCCAGTTGCCAGAACGCCCATGACCCGAAACTCACGCCGCCGCGGCGTCGAGTCGCCTGGATGTGGCCGTTGGCGGGCTCGCTGGCCCAGCACGGCACAAACCCTTCGATGCGAAAGGCCCTCTCTCAATCCCTTTTGCGTGGTGCCCCGATTGCACAGGGGCGCACCATGAACCGACGTCCCCGCTACCTGGCTGACCTCGTCCACCGGATCGTCTTGACGCTGGCGGTCCCGGTCGCAGGCTGCGGGAGCAACGGGGCGCCCGCGGTCGGGAGCGACGCGGGCTCCGACGTCGGCCCGACGATCGACCGACAGGCCCTCCTCGACGCCGGCACGGACGCAGGGACGCCCGGCGACGTGTCGGGGAGCGACCTGAGTGCGTCGTTCGGCGACGTGGGCCCATCGCTCACCGGGTTGCGAGCGGCCATCACGCAAGCGGCCATGACCGGCGACGGCGGTACGCCGCTCGACGTCAATCTCGCGATCCTCTGGGTGACGGAGACCGTGGCCGCGACGACCTCCGACGGCGGCGTCTCGGCCGACGACCCGGCGGGCTTCTTCGTGCAGGGCCCGGGCGGTGCGATGTTCGTGGCGGTCGACCCGGCGACGCTCTCGCCGCCGCCGCAGCAGGGCGACTACGTGTACTTCACGGCGACCCGCGGCGAGGTGCACGCCGGCGCCCGGTGGATCACTGCCGTCACGAACTACGGCGTGATCCGACGAGACCCCTCCGCCGCCCCCCCCCCGCTGGACCTCTCGGCAGCGGACCGCCTCGTCTCATACCTCGACGGGTACGAGCACCTGCGGGTGCGGGTGCGGGGCACCGTCGCCGGGGATTTCGCGGACGCGGGCGCGGGCTTCGAGTCGGCGCTGATCACCACCGCGGGCATCCCGGTTGCGACGCCCGACCTGGCGCTGCGCGTCCCGGTCGCGCTGCGGCGCACGATGAACCTGCGCAGGGGGTGCGCGTTCACCACGACCTCGCCGCTCTGGCGCCACGACGCGCAGGCCCAGGTGCACGTCTGGACCGCCGACCAGTTCACCCCGGGGGCCTGCCCCGGGGACGCCGATGGGGGTATCGACGCCGGCTCGCCCGACGCCGGGCCCGGCGTCGACGTCCTGGCGAGTGCCGACGTCCCGAGGGCCGACGGGTCGCGCGACGTGCCCACCTACGACCCGTGCTCGATCGCCATCGACCTCAGCGCGGGAACGCCCGGCGCGGACGGCGCCATCCGCATCGGGAGTTACAACTACGCCGCCCCGGCCGCGGGCCTGGGCGACCTCGGTCTGCTGGGAGCGGGCGGCTGCCTGGCGCAGACCTCGGGGGGCGCCGGAGCCGTCGGCTACCCGGTGGTCTTCCGCTACACCATGCACAGCGCCGCGGCGCTCGTGGCCTCGACCGACAACCCCGGCACCGACGGCACCTTCAACAGCGTCGTCGCGGTGCTCCCCACCTGCACGGCGGCCGCCCGGCCCCTCGCCTGCAACGACGACGTCGCGAGCGACGGCACCGCCAACCGCCGCTCGACGGCGCGCAGCGCGGTCGCGCTCCCCGCGGGACAGGTGGTCTACGTCGTCGTCGAGGGGTGGGGGCCCACCGCGATCGACGCGTCGACCGGTGCCTTCGAGCTGTCGATCCGCGAGCAGCGCCCCATCGCGGTCGGCGGCGCGTGCAGGGCGGGCGAGCTGTGTGTCGCGGGTGCCGTCTGCGCCGGCGCGACGCCCACCGTCGCCGGCACCTGCGCCGCCCGCGACTGAAAGGCCCGAGCAGGGGGCGGAGGCGCGCACGAATTGGAACACGTGGGCACCGGGCTGCTGGGCCGAGCGCGATCGGGCGGTGGACCCGGCGCTGGTGAACGTCGCGGGGCCGCCCGACCGCGCGACGGGGCTCGCGCTCTTCGCGGCTTTGGACGATACGGTCGGATGAGGACGGGAGAGGTCGCGATGTCGAAGCACACGCTCGTGCTGCTGGCAGTTTTCGGCGGCGCGGGCTGCGGAGAGAGAGGACCGTGGTCGACGGGCCATCTCCCCGGACCGCCGCCCGACCTGAGCGCCACGGTGTCCGACGCCGCCCAACCGTTCGAGGGCCACGGGGGCTTCACCGTGCACGAGTACAACGGGCAAGCCCTCTTCGAGCTCAGCGTCTTCGGCGGCCAACGGAACTTCGCAAATGGGAGCGGGGCGGGACTGTCGTTTCAGACGCCGCTGAGCCCCGACGACGTGCGCCTTCTCCTGGGCGGCGGCACGGTGATCCGGCCGGACCCGCCCACCGGCGGGGCGGTCACGTATCCCCTCCCCGGGGGCCAGGACCCGCTGCACCCGACGGCCTCGCGGTGGATGCGCCGGATCGAGCTGGTGTGGAACGACGACGCGACCGTCACCCTGCGCGCGACGCTCGGGCCGGTCTTCCGCTTCGAAGACGGCAACACGAGGCCCTCGGCGCCGACCGCCGTGGCCGAGATCCGCGGGGTGCTCCGCGTGACGTGCGCCAACGCGGGGTCCGTGCCCGACAACGCCGTGCCCGACCCGCGCTTCGAAAGCGCCTTCTGTCGCAACGCCCTCGCGGACACGGGGCTGTCGCGCGTCGTCGCGCTCGCCGAGTGAGGCGACCGCCAGGCCCGCGCCGCACGCGGGCGGACGGCGTCCGCGAGCGCTCCCCCGCACTCACGTTCGGGCTCTGGCTCAGGTACCGTCCCGCTCACTCGCTCGCCCCCGCCAGATGGTCCGCTCGTCGCGGCAACCCGCTCGATCGCCCCGCGGAGGCGCGTCACACCGCGAGCGCGGCGAGGGCGACGCGCGCCTCGGTCGCCGTCGGCCGGAAGCGCGGCAGCTTCGCGAACATCTTCGCCAGCAGCCCAGGGGATAGGCGAACCCACGGGGCAGCGCTGCGAGGGCTTCGTCGGTCTGGATCCGCTCCAGTTGCCAGAACGCCCAGCGTGGGCGGGGGCCCCCTCCGCTTCGCTCCGGGTGAGGCTGGTGAATGCGCGCGTAGGCGGTCGCTCGGCGGAGACAGTTTCGCCCAACGTCGGGTCGTTGCTGCATCACTCCGTCGCGCGCAGGGTCGCGGGCGCCCACGTGCGCATGGGCACCGCCATCCGCCATCGGTGGGGCGTCGGCGAGAGCGACGGGCGTGCCGACGCCGATCGGCTGGTTCTACCGACGTTCAGCGACGGCCGCGGGGGCGGCGGCGGTGGCGGCGGGGCGCTGGCCCTCCGGCCAACAGATCCCGTGGACTTCCGCGGGCCCGGGCGCCGATCATCGGGCATGGCCACACCCCGCAAGGCGCCGGCGGCGCGCCCGAGCAGAGCCCGAGCCGCTGTGGTGGAGATCAAGGTCGACCGCGCGCTCAAGCGCTCGTGGGACGCGCTCTCGGCGACGATGCGCGCGGCGAAGCGCGAGGAGAGCAGCGGCTTCGACGACTACTGGGAGGCCGTCGGCGCGATCATCGACCACGAGCCGCCGGTGTACCTCGCGGGCGGGTGCGCGACGGTGCGGGAATTCCTCGAGAGGCACGTCGGCGAGAGCGAGCGCACGGCCCGGCGCATGGTGCGCGTCGCCCGGCACGCGTCGCCCGACGACGAGGTGCGCTTCGGAGTGAGCCGCCTCGACGCCGCGCTCACGCTGCTGGAGGCCCAGGGCATCGACCTGGTGCACGGTCGCGTTCCGGTGGACTTCAACCGACTCCGCGTGGCCGTGAAGCGCGACGGCAAGGCGGCGCGGGTGGCCCTGATCGACGCCTCCGTCGACGAGGTGCGCGCGGCGGCTCGGGCGCTCCAGCGCAAGGGGCGCAAGACGCCCGCGGCGGCCTCGCCGACGACCCGCGCCGTGACCGATGTGTTCGGCAAGGTGGCGGCGCTGCGCGAGGTGACGGTGCACCACGCGCACGACGCGCTCACGCTGGGGCGTATTCCAACCGCGTCGTGGGGCGCGTTCGCCAAGGCCGCCGCGAAGGTGAAGCTGCCGGCGGGGTGACACCGGCAACGTTGGCCGACCGACCGGCAACGTTGGCCGACCGGGCGCGGGAGGGGTTCGATGGAGGGGGCGGTGACGATCGCCGGGGGCGGCGCTAGGTTCGCGCCCGATGATCAGCACCATCTTCTCGAACTCGCTCCGCGCCGCGCTCTACCCGATCTCCGCGGCGCGCCGGGCGGCGCTCGCGCCGAGGGGGACGTGGATCACCCTCACCCTCGAAGGCACCGTCACCGAGATCGAGCGTCCGTTCTCGCGCTTCTCGCACCCGCTGCAGATCATCCTGCGGGGCGCGACCCCGAAGCCGGTGCTCACGCTGACGGCGCTGCGCGAGCTGGCCGAGGCGGTGGCGGGCGACCCCAACGTCGACGGGGTGCTGCTGCGCGTCGAGGCCCTCGAGTGCGGCAGCGCGGTGGCGACGGGGCTGCGCGAGGTGATCCAGGGGCTGCGCGCGGCGGGCAAGAAGGTCGTCGCGTGGCTGCCCGACGGCGCCACCACGCGGGAGTATTTCGTGGCGCTCGCGGCCGACAAGATCCTGCTGACGCCGCAGTCGTCGATCGGCCCGCTCGGGTACGCGGCGCAGACCACCTTCGTGCGCGCGCTGCTCGAGCGCGGGGGCCTCGAGACCGAGGTCTACGCGCGCAAGGAGTTCAAGAGCGCGGCCGAGCAGTTCAGCCGCGACGGCTACTCCGAGCCCAACCGCAAGCAGCTGGAGGCGCTGCTCGACCGGCTGCACGCCGCGCTGGTCGGCGCCATCGCCGACGGCCGCAAGGTCGACGAGAACCGCGCGCGGGCGATGGTCGAGGCGAGCCCCTACCGGGCGCCCGACGCCGTGCGCGAGGGGCTCATCGACGCGCTCGCCTACGAAGACGAGCTGCCCGGCCACCTGGAGAGCTCGAGCGGCAAGCCCAAGCTGGTGAAGGCGGCGATGTACCTGGCGCTGAGCCGGGTGATGCGCTTCGACGGGATGTTCAACGGCCCGCGGGTGGGCGTCGTCGAGGTGCGCGGGGCGATCGTGTCGTCGTCGCAGTCGATGATGAGCGGCGTGGCCGACGCGCGGCGCGTGGGGGCGGCGATCCGCTCGGCGCGGGCCAACCCGAAGGTGGGCGCGGTGGTGCTCTACGTCGACTCGCGCGGCGGCAGCGCGCTGGGCAGCGACATGATCGCGCACGAGGTCGAGCGGCTGAAGGAGAAGAAGCCCGTGGTGGCGTACTTCTCCGACGTGGCGGCGAGCGGCGGGTACTACGTCGCCGCGCCCGCGCAGGAGATCGTCGCGCAGCCGCTGACGGTGACGGGCAGCATCGGGGTGATCGCGATGCGCCTGCTCGCGTCGCGGCTGCTGGAGAAGCTGGGGCTCAACCACGAGGTGATCCGCCGCGGCGAGCGGGCCGACATGCTGTCGCCCTTCCGCGGGTGGAGCGAGGACGAGCGCGCGGCCTTCAACCGCGAGATCGACGGGTCGTACAACGACTTCGTCGGCATCGTGGCGCGCGGCCGCAAGCGCGACGTGAGCGAGATCGAGCCGCTGGCGCGCGGCCGGGTGTACGCCGGGGCCGACGCGCACGCGCTGGGCCTGGTCGACCACCTGGGCGGGCTCGACGTGGCCATCGAGCGGGCGCGCGCGCTCGCGCCGACGAAGCTGGGCGACCGGCCGGTGGTCGTGACGCCGCCGCGCGGCTCGGTCGAGCCGCCGGAGCCGTCGCCGCCGATCCAGGCGCTGCTGGGCTTCATCGCGGGGCAGGCGATGGCGACGCGGGCGGAGGTCGACCTGCTGCGCATGTCGCTGGCCTCGCCCAACGAGCGCCTCTTCGCCTGGGACGGCGTCTCGACCGAGCTGTAGTACCCCGTCGCAGGGGATGTGGCGGGTCGAGAGCGCCGCGCGAGAGAACCGCAAGGGCGCAAGGGTCGCGGACGGGCAGGTCGACGAAGATCAAGCCGGTGGGGCGCGCGGCGAGCGCCACGACGCGCGGTCGACGAGCACCAGCGCGAGCGCCACGACGCAGAAGGCCACCGAGTGCACCACGACCGGCGTGACGTGGGCCGGCAGGGCCTTGTTGGAGTTGTTGAGGTGCGAGCCGGCGTGCGCGAGCACCGCGAGCAGGAGGCTCCCGCCGGTGCGGTGGTAGATCCAGGTGAAGACGATGGAGCCGGCGACGAAGAAGGGCAGCATCCCCGCGAGCACGCCGAGCGAGACGCCCGACACGACGAACATCGGCGCGTGCCAGAAGCACCAGAACACGCCGACGACGGCGCTCGCCGCGAGCGCGCCGTAGCGCTCCTGCAGGCGGGGCAGCGCGAAGCCGCGCCAGCCGACCTCCTCGCCGACGGAGAAGAACACCATGGCCGCGAGGGCGGGCGCCGCGCGCGGGAGGTAGAGCCACGGGCCGCCGTCGCGCCCGCCGAGCAGGCGGTACGCCGCGAGGCCGGCGACGAAGATCGACCCCGAGGCGCCGAGCGCGACGGCGTACCAGCCCGGGTTCACGCGCCACCGCTTCAGCGGGCGGAAGAGCGCGCGCAGACCCTCGCGGCCGCCCTCGACGCGGCTCACCAGCGCCGCCGCCGCCAGCGGACCAAAGGCCCCGAGGCCCATCGGCAGGAGGAAGCGATCGACCGGTCCGGGCAGGACGCCGAGCACCACGAGCACGGCCGGGAGCTGGAGCCCCCAGGTGATCGCATACGCGAGGAGGTAAAACGGGACGACGCCGCGCCTCATCGGCGGGCGGTGGCGGCAGGGCGCAGGCTCGCGGGCAGCACGACGCGCGCGCTGGCGAGGTCGAGGAGCTGCGCCCAGCGCGAGCCGGCTTCGCCGCGGTGGAGCGCGACGCGGCGCATCGCCTGGTGCCAGGCGGGCACGTAGCGCACGGCGGGCGGGGCGACGCGGCGCAGGGCGGCGAAGGCGCGGCGGCGGCGGTCGTAGGTGCGCTGCTCGGAGGGGCCCCAGGGGAGGTCGTAGAGCGCGCGCAGCCGCGGCGGGAGGAGCGCCGTGGTGGTGATCGGGTCGAAGACGCCGCGCGACAGCGGGGTGGAGAAGAGCACGCGGGCGACCGTGCGGGCCTTGGGTCCGACCCAGAGGTCGGGGGAGTTCTCGACGACGTCGTCGAAGCGCGCGAGGAGGGCGGCGCGCGACGGGGGCAGCGTGTCGGGGTCGACGCCGGCGACGACCGAGCCGCGCTGGAGGTCTTCCCAGTCGCGGGCGAGCTCGCCGGGGTCGAGGGGTCGCACGAAGGCCTCGAAGGCGGCGCGGCCGGTGAGCGAGGCGGTGAGCGAGACCCACGAGAGCAGCGCCTGGTCGTTGGCGCGGTAGGGGCGGCCGTGGTGGGGCGAGCCGGGCTCGTCGACGGCGCCGCGCACCTGCGTGTGGATGGCGTGCATGCGGCGCGAGGTGCCAAGGGCGACGTCGAGGGTGCCGAAGACGAGGTTGTAGAGGGCCTGCGAGGTGCGCTGGATGCGGCCGACGAGGTCGGTCTCGAAGGTGGAGTAGGCGCTCACGCCCGCGACGACGGAAGGCAGCGCCATCTGGAGGAGCACCGCGGCGGCGCCGCCGAAGAGGTAGGCGGGCTCGCGGATCATGGTCCAGGCGGCGCTGTCGGGGCCGAAGAGCCCGACGACGGGGTCGTCGACGCGGGCGGTGACCCAGGCGACGCAGCGCGCGTGGGCGGCGTGGTCGGCGGCGAGCTCAGCGGCGGGCGCGGCGGCGGGTGATGGGCGCATGGCGTGGGGTCCTCCGCGGGGGAGGGTCGCACGGGCCGAGCGCGTCCGCCTCAGCCCGCCTCGGCCACCGGGTCGCCCAGCACGATGCGCTCCTCGTCGCAGCCGTAGGCGTTGGGCGTCAGCTCGATCACCGTGTGCAGCGGCACGTCGAGCCGCGTGCAGCTCGCCGGGGCCTGGTCCATGAAGTACGCGTACAGGCAGCGCAGCACCGCGCGGTGCGTGACCACCATCGTCGGCGACCGCTGCCGCTCCAGCTCGATGATGATCGGCTCCAGCCGCTGGATCACGTCCTCGTACGACTCCCCCCGGGGGTAGCGGTAGCGCAGCTTGTCCTTCTGCCGCCGCGCGAACTCCTCGGGGTGCTGCGCCCTGATCTCCGCGTAGGTCATCCCGTCGAAGACGCCCGCGTCGATCTCGTCGAGCGCGCGCCACGTCACCAGCGGCGCCGGCAGGAAGCGGGCCGTCTGCGTCGCCCGCTTGAGCGTGCTCGTCCACACCTGCACCTCGTCGCCCGGCAGCACGTGCTCGTTGAAGAAGTCGGTCAGCCGCACCGCGAAGCGCTCGCCCTTCGGCGTCAGCTCGGCGTCGCCGCCCACCCGGCCGTCGACGTTGTAGGCGCTCTCCCCGTGCCGCGTCAGCCACACCGGCCGAGGTACGATGTGCAGGTTCATCAGCACCCGCACGAGGCGCCCCGGCAGGTCGCCGCGCAGGTCGTGCAGCACCAGCTCGTGGCCCACGTTGACCAGCTTCACGAAGGACCCGTCGCTCGAGTCGAGGGTCTCGTAGCGCTGCTCGTAGTGCGCGATGCGCGCGCTGAAATCGTGCACCGCCTCGTCGGGGTCGACCCCCACGTAGTCGGGCGACTTCAGCTTGATCTCGCGGATCGTGCTCGCGATGATCGTCGCGTCGTCGCAGAGCGACTCGACGAAGAGCACCGGCACGCCCGCGCGCTCGCAGCCCTGGCGCACCATCGTGCGGCGGTCGCGCGTGTGGTTGGTCGCGTCGTAGATGGCCACCTCGCCGCCGGCGCGAAACCACCCGAGCATGTCCTCCATGGCGGTGCGCGCGAGCGAGCGGCGGGCGGCCTCGCCCTCGACGTTGCTCGGGTCGAAGAACTCGTGCGTCGGCGCGGTGCCCAGCCGCTCGCGGCGGTACGCGCCCACGTTGAAGACCCGCGTCTGGTAGCCCAGCCACGAGAGGTAGCGCGCCAGCTTGCGCGAGATGTACGTCTTGCCCCGGGCGGGCAGGCCCACCATCACCACGGCGAGGTGCTGCGCGCGCGGCGGGCGGAGGGAGGTCGGGTGGAAGGAGGGGCGTTCCATGGGCGTGTGCCCGGGAGCATACCCGCCGTCGGCGCGCGGCGCGGGCGGGTCACCGCCGAAGCGCCGGGCGATTGGATCTCCGCGCCGGCCGACCTACTCTCGCGCGCCGCTCGGCGCGGCGGAGCGGGATCGAGCATGCGAGCGCGACGACTGATCGGGATGGTGGTGGTGGGTTCGTGCTTCGGGGCGTGCGCGCCCGACGCGGCGCCGACGCCGGACGCGGACGTCGCGGAGGACGCGGGCCCGCTCGGTCGCGACGCGCCGGTCGACGCGGCGCCGGACGCCATCGACG
>JAQBQI010000851.1 GCA_028287085.1 Myxococcaceae bacterium | reverse complement strand
GAGCGTCGACCGCGACGCCCGCGTCCTCGCCGCCGTCGGGCGCGGCGGGCGACACCGACGCGCCGCAACCCGCCGCGAGGAGACACAGGGCCGCGAGGCCCGCCGACGTCGTCGAGTTCATCGGCGCAGTTCACCGCATCGCGGGTCGGCTGGCCAGCGCCGCGCGGGTCAGGCGTAGGCGTCGCTGCGCCCGAGGCGCCGGAGCCGCTCGTCGTACTCCAGCTCGAGGGCCGCGTCGCCGGCCTCGTGGGCGTTGTTGACCGCGCGTCGCCACGCCGCCATCGCGGCGCGCCGCTCGCCCAGCGCCTCGGACTGCTCGGCCGCCTCGGCCTCGCACTGCGCGACCACCACCCGGTACCCGAGCGACGCCGCGATGGTGCGCGCCTCTTCGAGCGCCTGCAGGTCGTCGACCCCGGCGAGGCGCCGCGAGCGCCCGAGCCGCAGCAGCAGGTTGGCGTAGTGCCGCCGCTGCGCGTCGGTGGGCTGCCCCCGCCAGCTCTCGCGCACGAGCACCTCGGCGGTCTCGAGCGCCTTGGCCGCGTCGAGGTGCGCGCGCTCGACGGTCTCCAGCTCGGCCCGCAGCTCGAGCAGCTCGGCGGCCACCGCGCGCGCGCCCACCCGCTCGGCGACCGACACCGCCGTGTCGACGATGCGCAGCCCCTCGGGGCGGCGGCCGCGCGCGAAGAGCACCCGGCCCAGCACCCCCTCGATGCGCAGCCGCTCGGGCGCGCCCCGCTTGGTCACCGCGAGGCCCTCGCGCAGCACGCCCTCGGCCTCGCTCAGCTCGCCGGTGCGCACGAGCGCGTCGCCCAGCTTGCGCGCGAAGATCGCGATCGCCTGCTCGGGGTCGTCGACCTCGCCGCGGGTGAGCTCGCGCCGCGCGATCTCGAGGCCGCGCCGCAGCGCGAAGGCCCCGGCGTAGTCGTCGCCGCGGGCGAGGGCGCAGTCGCCCACGCGGTCGAGCAGCAGCAGGCTCTGGAAGCTCTCCTCGCCCTGCTGCGCGTGCAGCGCCTGCACCTCGAGGGGCAGCTCGTCGCCCCCCTGGGCGTGCCGCGCGCGGTGCATCTCCGAGCGCAGCGGCGCCGGCGTCGTCGCCTCGACCACCTCGCGCAAGAACGGGTGCGCCCAGCGCAGCACCTCCGCCCCGGCGGGGCCCTCGACGGTGACCCAGCCGCGCGACTCGAGCTCGGCGCGGAGCGCGTCGTCCCAGGGGACGTTGCTGACGGCGCCGAGCGCGTCGGGGGTCGCCTCGCCGAGCACCGCGAGGGCCTGCAGCGTGCGGCGCGCCGGCGACGGGAGCCGCTCGCTGCGCAGCGCGATGAGGTCGACCATGGTCTTCGGGGCTTCGCCGCCGCCCTCGAGGTTCCAGCGCACGAGCTGCTCGAGGTGGAGGGGCATGACCTCGCCCCGGGGCAGGTCGAGGCTCACGTCGACCGGCAGGCGCGCCCGCACCGACTGCAGGATGGCCACCACGGTGCCCGCGTCGAGGCCCTTGAGGTTGAGCACCTCGCCGCGCGCCCAGGGCGCGTCGAAGCGCTGCCCGTGGGTCATCACCAGGAACACCGGGATCTGCACCGTGCGCGCGTGCAGCCCCGCGAGGAGGCGCACCGTCGCCGCGTCCATGCGGCTCACCTGCTCGAAGGCCACGAAGACCGGCCGCCCGCGGCCCCGCGCCACGCACTCGCGCAGCGCGTAGAGCATCGCGCGCACCGCCGCCTCGGAGCGCGCGTTGGCGTCGAGCGTGGGCACCCCCTCCGGCGTGAACACCTCCAGGAGCCCCGCGCGCACCACCGGGTCGAGGGCGCCCGAGTGCTGCGCGACCCACCCCGCCGCGTCGGCGTCGGCGTCGACCCCGAGCAGCTCGCGCATGCACTTCGACGCGGCCGCGTAGGGCACGCCCGCCCACGCCGCGTCGGGGCCCACGCGCACCACCCGCTCGCCGTTGCGCCGCGCCGCCTCGGCGACCGTGCGCAGCAGCCGGTTGCGCCCGGAGCCCTCGTCGCCCGTGATGCGCAGCGAGACCATCAGCCCCGCCGCGGCGCGGGCGTGCGCGAGCTCGACCATGCTCAGCTCGGCGTCGCGCCCGAGGAAGGGCAGCTCGCCCAGCGACGGGAGCTCCGTGGCCGGCCGCACGCTCGCCCGCGCCGCCTTCGCGGCGGCGTTGGCGTCGGGGAAGTAGTCCTCGGCGCGGCGCACCCGCGCGCCGCACTCGCCGCAGAACTTCAGCCCGGGCGGCAGCGCGGCCGCGCAGGCGTGGCAGCGCAGCGCCGTGGGCAGCGGCTCGGCCGGGACGGGCGTCGGCCGGTCGAGCGAGCGCTGCAGCGCGTCGGCGAAATCGACGGCGGTCTGGTAGCGGTCCTCCGGGGCCTTCTCCATCCCGCGGAGGATCACCTCGACCAGGCCGTCGGGCAGGTCGGGGTTGAAGGTGCGCGGGTCGGGCGGCGGGTCGTTGACGTGCATCCGCATCACGGCGAGCGGCTCGCCCGCCTCGAAGGGCAGGCGGCCCGTGACGATGTGGTAGAGCACCACCGCGGTGGCGTAGAGGTCGCTGCGCGGGTCGGCCTCGAGGCCGCGCCCCTGCTCGGGGGCCATGAAGTCGGGCGTGCCGCAGACGTGGCCGTCGAGGGTGACCCCGGGCGAGGCGTCGCTGCGGATCTTCGCGAGGCCGAAGTCGACGACCTTCACGAAGTCGTCGCCGGTGCGCAGCGACTCGACGAGGATGTTCTCGGGCTTGATGTCGCGGTGGATGATCTCGGCGGCGTGGGCCTCGGCGAGCGCGGCGAGCACCTGGCGGATGACCTCGACGGCGCGCGGCGGCTGCAGCGGCCCCGACTCCCAGATCAGCCGCGCGAGGTCGATGCCCCGGAGGTACTCCATCACGATGAAGAGCAGCCCGTCTTCGGTGCGGCCGAAGTCGAGCACGCTGACGGAGTTGGGGTGGTTGAGCCGCGAGCACGCGCGCGCCTCGGCGTAGAAGCGCGCCGCCGAGGCCTCGTCGCCCGCGAGGTGGGGGTGGATGACCTTCACCGCGAGCGTCTTGCCGAGGGCCGTCTGCTCGGCGCGGTACACGCGGCCCATGCCGCCGGCGCCGACGGCCTCGAGGATGACGTAGCCGGCGCCGAGCTTGCGCCCGATGAGCGGGTCGCCCGACCCGTTGCGCAGCGCCCCGATGGGGAAGCCGCACGAGGCGCAGTACTTCGCCTCCTCGGCGCAGCGGGTGGAGCACTGCTGGCAGGTCAACACGGCCGCGCAACATAGCAGCGGCGCGCGCGCATCGGAAGCTGATAGGCTCCGCGCCCATCGCCGTGGACCCGCGCGCCGCCCCCCGAATCCTGACCCCGGTGCTCGGGGCCGCCTGCTGGCTCCAGCTCGCGCTCGTGCCGCTGCTCGCCCGGCGCGCGCCGTGGTTCGCGTGGGCGCTGGCGCCCGCCGGG
>JAQBQI010000779.1 GCA_028287085.1 Myxococcaceae bacterium | reverse complement strand
GCTAAGGTCGCAGCCCGATGATCACCCGACGTGAGCTGCTCGCCGGCATGGGTGCGTCCGTGGCGCTCGGGGCGGGCTGCGGCGACGGCCCCGACGCGCCGCCCGACGCCGCGGCCGACGCCGGCTTCGACGACGACGTCCCGGCCGACGCCGACGCCGGCGCGTTCACCGAGGCCGTCGATTTCCTCCACGGCGTCGCCAGCGGCGACCCCCTCGCCGACCGCGTCATCCTCTGGACCCGCGTGACCCCGCGCGGCGGCGCCCGCGGCCAGGTCGCCGTGCGCTGGGAGCTCTCCGCGTCACTCGACTTCGCCGCCATCCTCGCGCAGGGCGAGCTCGTCACCAGCGCCGCCCGCGACTTCACCGTGAAGGTCGACGCCGCCGGCCTCCCTGCGGGCGCCACGCTCTACTACCGCTTCGCCGTCGGCGCGGTGCGCTCCCCCGTCGGCCGCACCCGCACCACGCCCACCGGCGCGGTCGAGCGCGTGCGCCTCGCGGTGGTCTCGTGCGCGAGCCTCGCCCACGGGTACTTCCACGTCTACCGCGAGATCGCCGAGCGCCTCGACCTCGACGCCGTCGTGCACCTGGGCGATTACATCTACGAGTATCCGTCGGGCTTCTACGGCGACGTGCGGCCCTACGACCCGCCGACCGAGATCGTCTCGCTCACCGACTACCGCCGCCGCCACGGCTGGTACAAGCGCGACCCCGACCTGCGCGCGATGCACCAGCAGCACCCGATGATCGCGGTGTGGGACGACCACGAGTTCGCCAACAACGCGTGGGAGGGCGGCGCGGAGGCCCACATGCCGCGCACCGAGGGCGAGTGGCGCGACCGCAAGGCCGCCGCGATGCGCGCGTACTTCGAGTGGATGCCGCTGCGCGAGCAGCCCGACGGGCGCATCTGGCGGCGCTTCGCCTTCGGCGACCTCGTCGACCTCGTGATGCTCGACACGCGCATCTGGGCGCGCCCGCAGCCGCTGCCCGGCAACTCCCCGATGCTCGACGACCCGCACCGCAACCTCCTCGGCGACGCGCAGGAGCAGTGGTTCTTCCAGGCGGTCACCACCTCGAGCGCGCGCTGGAAGGTGGTCGGCCAGCAGGTCCGCATGGCGCACCTCCAGCCGAAGTTCAACGCCGACACCTGGGAGGGCTTCCCCGCGTCGCGGTCGCGCTTCTTCGACGTGCTCGCGCGCATGCGCGCCGACGACGTCGTGGTGCTCACCGGCGACATCCACACCTGCTGGGCGATGGACCTCACCCCCGACCCCTTCGACCGCGACGCCTACGACCCGCGCACGGGCCGCGGCTCCCTCGGCGTCGAGCTCATCGTCTCGGGCGTGACCTCGCCCGGCCACCCCCCCGAGGTCGAGGCCGAGATCCCCGGGCTCATCCGCCAGAACCCCCACATGCGCTACGGCAACGCCTCGCAGCGCGGGTACATCCTCCTCGACTGCGACGCCCAGCGCGCGCAGGGCGAGTGGTTCCTGCTGCCGCACGGCAGCGTCGAGCAGCGCGAGCGGCGGCGCGCCGCCTTCAACGCCGGCTGGCTCACCCGCCGCGGCGACAACCACCTTACCCAGGCCGGTAATCCGTCGCTCCCCCGCGAGGGCGCCGCGCCGCCCGCCCCGTGGGAGCCCGCCTGAGCGCCGTCAGCGCTCCTCTTCGCGCAGCCTGATCGGGCCGACGTTGGCGGGCGCGAAGGCCCGCGCGTGCACCGAGTCGTAGAAGGCGCGGATGCGGTCCATGTCGGCGCGCACGTCGCCCGTGAGGACGATGGGCTCGCCCATGCCCGCGCGCCGCCCGTCGAAGTCGATGTACGCGGGGACCACCGGCACGCCCGCCCCGAGGGCGATGTGATAGAAGCCCGATTTCCAGTGCTCCGCGCGGCCGCGGGTGCCCTCCGGCGGCACGCCCAGCACGAAGGCGTCGTGCGCCGCGAAGGCCGCGACCATCTGCGCCACCACGCTGTTCGCGCGGCTGCGGTCGATGCCCACGGCCCCGAGCTCGCGCAGCACCGCCCCGAGCGGGTGCTTCGTCCAGGCGTCCTTGATCATCCAGCGGGCCTTGAGCCCGAGCTGCGTGGCGAAGACCACCATCAGCAGGCCGTCCCAGTTGCTGGTGTGCGGGTACGCGATGCACACGTACTTCTTCTCGCGCGGCAGCGAGCCCTCGAAGCGCCACCCCGCGAGCCGCAGCGCCGCCGATGCCAGTCGCTCGCGTATCACCCGGCCACCCTAGCACCGCGCCGCCGCGGGGGAGAGCGCACCGCCGTCAGCCCTCGCGGGCGACCAGCCCGGGCGGCAGCGCGATGCCCGCGTGGTGCAGCGCGGTGCGGAAGTCGGCCTTGCTGAAGCTGCGGTTGTAGGCCTCGCGCACGTCGACCTTGCCCGAGCGCACCAGCTCGCAGAGGGCGTCGTGCTGCGCGACCATGCCGAGCTGCCGCGAGGTCTGCATCACCCCGTAGAGCTGGAAGGTCTTGCCCTCGCGGATGAGGTTGGAGACCGCGGGCGTCACCAGCAGCACCTCGAAGGCCGCGACGCGCCCGCCGCCGACGCGCTTGCAGAGCGTCTGCGAGACCACGCCCTTCAGCGAGTCGGCCAGCATCGCCCTGATCTGCGGCTGACGCTCCGAGGGAAACTGGTCGATGACGCGGTCGATGGTGCTCGGCGCCGTGCGCGTGTGCAGCGTGCCGAAGACCAGGTGGCCCGTCTCGGCGGTCTCGATCGCGATGGCGGTCGTGTCGAGGTCGCGCAGCTCGCCGACCATCACCACGTCGGGGTCTTCGCGCAGCGCCGCCCGCAGCGCCTGCTTGAAGCCGTCGGTGTGCACCCCCACCTCGCGCTGGTTGATCAGGCAGCGCTTGTTGCGGTGCACGAACTCGATCGGGTCTTCGATCGTGATGATGTGGTCCTTGCGGGAGCTGTTGATGCGGTCGATGAGCGACGCGAGGGTGGTGCTCTTGCCCGAGCCCGTGGGCCCGGTCATCAGCACGAGGCCCTTCGGCAGGTCGCAGAGGTCGAGCACCGCGCGCGACAGCCCGAGCTCCTCGGCCGACACGATGTCGACCGGGATGCGCCGCAGCACCGCCGAGGGCCCGCGCCGCTCGACCAGCACGTTGCAGCGAAAGCGCGCGACGCCCGGGAGCTCGTACGCGTAGTCGGCGTCGTGGCGCTCGGCGTACTCCTTGCGCGAGGCGGCCCGCATCGTCGGGTGGATGAGCGCGCGCAGCCCGTCGGCCGTCATCGGCAGGTGGTCGCCCGGCACGGGCTTGATCTCGCCGTGCAGGCGCATCAACGGCGGGCGCCCGGTGGCGAGGTGCAGGTCGCTGGCGCCGAGCCGGGTCACCTGGCGCAGCAGGCTGTCGAGCGCCGCGGTGTCGCCGGAGCGCTCGTCGTCGGCGGGCGCGCTCACCGGCGCGAGGTCGGGCACGCGCGGCTCGAAGGACATCCGCTCGGGCGCCGCCGTCGGCAGCGGCTCGCGCGGCATCTCGGGGCGCACCGTCACGCGCGCGAGGTCGGGCCGGCTGAGCCGCGGCGACTCGGCGACCGGCATGCGCGGCGGCTCGA
>JAQBQI010000776.1 GCA_028287085.1 Myxococcaceae bacterium | reverse complement strand
GCGCCCACTCGGTGGCGAGCGTCGGGGCGAGCGCGGGGTCGGCCGCGAGCGCGAGGGTCTCGACCGCCGGGCCCGCCGCGGGGGGGGGCGGGGCCGCGTCGGGCAGCGGCACGACCACCGTCGACGGGTCGCCCGCGGGCGGCGGCGGCGTCGTCGCGACGACGTTGCGCAGGGCCAGGCGCCGCTCGAGGGCGTCGGCGCGGCGGCTCTCGCTCAGCCACAGCCCGAGGGTGGCCCCGGCGGTGGCCCAGCCCGCGACGGCGAGCGCGGCGAGGGCCCAGCGCATGCGACCGGAGAGGCCCTGGGGGGCGTGCTCGCGCGGGCCCTCCGGGGCGGGGAGGCTCTTGGGCGCGCCGAGCTCATACGCGGTCTCGTCGAGGGGGGCGGCGCCGATCTCGACGGGCGGCGGGGGGTCGGTCTTCGGCGCGGGCGGCGCGGGCGGCGCGCGCAGCGGGCCCGGGAACATCGACGCGGGCCGCAGCGCGGGGGGCGCGGCGTCGTCGACCATGGTGGGCGTGTCGTCGCCCGGCGACGGGATCTCCCCGGCGTCGATGCGCTCCCAGCGGGCCTCGATGGGGTGGCCGTCGAGGGCGAACTCGACGAGCTTGGCGAGGGTGGCGTCCTCGACGGACCAGCCGTGCGCGGCGTTCACCTCGTCGAGGCTCTGGCGCATGGCGCGGGCGCTCGGCCAGCGCTTGACGACGTCGCGCTCGAGGGCGGTCATCACGACGCGCGCGAGGTCGTCGGGGTAGTCGGGCACGCGCGTCGACGGCGGCGGGATCGGGTCGCGCACGACGGCCTTGTACAGCTCCGGGGCGGCGGAGCCCTTGAAGAGCCGGCCGCTGCCGGTGGACATCTCGTAGAGCGAGACGCCCACGGAGAAGAGGTCGGCGCGCGAGTCGAGGGGCTGCGAGCCGGGCTCCCACTGCTCGGGGGCCATGTAGCTGAACTTGCCCTTCACCCGCGCGACCTGGGTGCGCCCGAGGGCGGTCTCGGCGCGGGCGATGCCGAAGTCGACGAGCTTCACCACGCCGTTCTCGTCGATGAGGACGTTCTGCGGGGTGACGTCGCGGTGCACGACGTTGAGGGGCGCGCCGTCGGCGCCGTAGGCCTCGTGGGCGTACGCGAGGCCCGCGAGCACGTCGTCGATGATGCGCGCCGCGAGCGGGATCGGGATCGACCGGCCCTTCTTCGCGAGCAGCAGCATGAGGGTGGCGACGGAGACGCCGCGGACGAGCTCCATCGCGAGGAAGAGACAGTCGCCCTCGCGCCCGACCTCGTACACGGGCACGAGGTTGGGGTGGTGGAACGACTCCGCCACGAGGGCCTCGCGCAGGAACATCCGCACGGCGTCGTCGTCGCTGGCGACCTCGCTCTTGAGCACCTTGAGCGCGACCTTCTTGCCCGCGACGCCGTCGACCTCCTCGTGGGCGAGGTACACGTCCGCCATGCCGCCCGACGCGATGCGCCGTTCGAGGACGTAGCGCCCGAGGCGCCTCTCCTTGTCGCGCGCCAGCAGCGGATCTGAGCGTGTCATCGATCGAACACCGTAGCCCACCGCGTCGCGGCGCGTCACGGTTTCACCCGAAGGTCGCGCGCCGGGGAGAGGGAGCTCTCAGGCGGGCTTCGGCACCAGCCAGCGGATGAGCGCCCAGTACACCTCGCGCTCGCGCGTCGGCAGCGAGCGCACGCGCTTCATCGCGTCGAGGTCGATCTCCTTGCGGGCGCGGCGTCGCATGCGGGCGGCGTGGTCGATCTCCTTCTTGTGGTCGGGGCCGATGTGCTTGAGGAAGTCGGAGCCCGCGGAGAGGTCGCCCTTGGCGAGGGTCTTGGGCCGCCCCGAGAGGTGCGGCGAGTGGTCGTGCATGACGTCCTCCCACCCTTCGATGCGGATGCCCACGAAGACGTAGCCCCGCGTGCCGTCGACGCCGCCGTCGGTGACGCCGCCGATGGCGCAGTCGATGTCCCAGCGCTCGTCGACGTAGCGCTCGAACTCGAGCTCGTAGCGCACGCGCGGGTCGACGTTGCGCTTGTGCTTGAGGGCCTGCTCGAGCAGCCGCTCGTGCACCTCGGCCAGCGTCGCGTCGGGCTCGAGCCCCAGCGAGACATGAAAGCCCCGGACCAGCTCGTGGGTGGCGTCGGGCTCGAGCACCGCACCGACCGCGATGCGCGTATAGATTTCGTACAGCATGGGCGGCGGCGCTTGTACCCCGGCGCGCGCCTGTCGGCGACCGCCCGTCGGTAGCCATCGCGCGGCGGGCGGGTATTCTCCGCCGCGTGAAACGCTCCCCCGGCTCCAGGCTCGCGACGTCGCTCACGGTCGCGTCGGCCCTCTCGCTCCTCTCCGCGGCCGCCTCCGCGCAGCCGCACGGCACCCAGCCGGGCACCCTGCGCGCCCCGCTCGAGCCCGCGGCCCGCTGCACCGAGTGCCACGGGGGCGAGACCACCCCCGCCGGCCGCACGTACATGGCCGGCGACACCTGGGCCCCGTCGATGATGGCCAACGCCGCGCGCGACCCGCTCTTCCTCGCCACCCTCACCGTCGCCAACCAGCAGGCGCCCGGCGTCGGCACCGCCTGCTTCCGCTGTCACAGCCCCTCGGGCTTCACCAGCGGCCGCGCCGCCAACCCCCTCGGCACCGACCTCGACCCCGTGCTCGGCGACACCGACGGCGTCCACTGCGACACCTGCCACCGCAGCATCGTTCCGGCCGACGACCCCAACGCCCCCTACCTCGCCAACGCGCAGCTCACCTTCAGCGACGCGCCCGTCGACGGGCTGCCCACGCGCTACGGCCCGCGCAACGACCCCGCCATCTCGCCGCGCCACCCGTCGATGGGCTCCGCCTTCCTGCGCGACGCCCGCCTCTGCGGGCAGTGCCACAACCTCGACCACCCCGCCGTCAACCGCCTCGGGCCCGACCAGGTCGACACCGGGGCGCTCTTCCCCCTCCAGAGCACCTACGCCGAGTGGGCGCTGAGCGACTTCGCCCGCGGCGCCTCGCCGCAGACCTGCCAGAGCTGCCACATGCCCGAGGTCGGCGGCGACCCGCTGCCCTCCACCCGCATCCCCGACGCGCCCGCCCGCCCGGGCCAGCGCCGCCACGATTTCCTCGGCGGCAACGAGTGGGGCCCCGCCCTCCTGCGCGCCGCCTTCCCCGGCGAGATGGACGCCGACTTCGACGCCGCCCGCGCCGCCACGCAGGCCTCGCTGCGCACCGCCGCCACCGTGGCCTTCGTCGACCCGCCCGCCGCCGGCGCCGCGGGGTCGACCGTGCGCGTGCGCGTGCGGGTCACCAACAACACGGGGCACAAGCTCCCGACGGGCTACGAAGACGCCCGCGCGATCTGGGTGCAGGTGCGCGTCGGCGACCGCGTCGTGAGCGGCGCCTACGTCGACGACGAGCTCGTGCGCGACGCGCAGGCGCGGGTCTACGAGTTCGAGCCGGGCCACGTCGAGGGCGGCCGCGTGGTGCACTCCGACTTCGTCGCCCTGCACAGCGTGGTGATCGCCGACACGCGCATCCCGCCGCGCGGCATGCGCCCCGACCCGCGCACCGCCCCCGTGGGCCGCGACTACGCGGGCGGCGAGGGCGGCGCGCTGCGCCACTGGGACGACGCGACCTTCGACGTGCCGCTGCCCGCGGCCGCGGGCGACGTGCCCGTCACGGTGCGCCTGCTCTACCGCGCGACGACGAAGCACTACGTCGAGACCATCGCCGCGGCCAACACCACCGACAACCGCGGGCGCGAGCTGCTGCGGCTCTTCAACGCCAGCGGGCGCGCGGCGCCCTTCGAGATGGCCGCGGTGAGCACCACGGTGCACGTCACCGCCGCGGCCACGCCGGGCGACGACGGCGGGTGCTCCGTGGCCCCGGGCGCCGCGAAGCCCTCGGGCGCGTGGGCCTTCGGCTTCGGCCTCGCGCTGGTCCCGTGGGCCGCCCGCCGCCGCCGCCGGCGCGCTCCCGCGGCCTGATTCCAGCGGCCGGTGATCTTGTCCGTTGGCGCCGCCCGCGGTGCCGACGGGCTG
>JAQBQI010000750.1 GCA_028287085.1 Myxococcaceae bacterium | reverse complement strand
GACCGTGCAGATGACGATTCCCCCGTCGGTCGTCGCGTCGCGGCCGCCGCCGGCGCCGGCGCCGGGGACCTCGTCGTCGCTGAAGGTGCTGCTCGTCGCCGTCACGGTGGTGGGCGTGCTGGCCTTCGCGCTGGGCGTGCTCGCGGGGCGGTAGGGGGTTGGGGGGTTGAGGTCACGCCGCCCTACAGACCGCGGCCCCCCACTTCGCCTACAGTCCGCCCCGCCGCGCCGGGGCGGCCGATCGCACGAGGGCACTCACACCGATGGACGCTCTGGACCTCCTTCACGACGCGGTTCTCGCCGAGGTGTCGCTCGACTTCGCCGGGGCCGACGGGCAGCCCTGGCTCGTCGTCTTCGCGCGGCTGCGCGAGGCGCTCTCCGAGCCCTACGAGTGCTCGCTCATCCTCACGCTGCCCGCCCCCGGCGCCGAGCCCGACGGGCTGCTCGGGCACCACGCCGTCGTCGACCTCAAGCGCGGGCTCCGCTCGCGCAAGGTGCAGGGCGTCGTGCGCCGCGTCGAAGACCTCGGCACCACCGCCACGCACCGCTACGTGCGCGTCGTCCTCGTGCCCGCCCTCTGGACCCTCTCGCAGCGCGTCGACACCCGCATCTTCCAGGACCTCCCCGTCGCCGCCATCGTGCGCAAGGTGCTCCAGTCCGCCGGGGTCTACCAGTCCGACGGCGGCGCGGTGATCCCCGGCTCGCTCGACGCGCTGCCGCCCCGCATCTACTGCGTGCAGCACCACGAGAGCGACCTCGACTTCGTGCTGCGCCTCCTCCAGGAGGAGGGCATCCCCTTCCACTTCCGCCACGACGGCGACGGCGGTGAGACCCTCGTCCTCGCCGAAGATTCCGCCCGCTGGGACGAGGTCGCCGCCCCCGACGGCGCCTTCGGCGTCACCGACGCCGCCGCCCACGTCAAGCGCGCCGAGAGCGTCCAGTGGTTCGACCTCTGCGCGGCGATCCAGCCGACGAGCCGCACGGTGCGCGACTACGACTTCACCAAGCCGCGCGCGATGCTCTCGCTCACCGCGTCGCACCCCGGCGCGAAGGGCGCGCGGCCCGTCTACGACCACCCCTCGCGCTTCGACATCTACCAGTACAACGAGACCGCCAACGTGCACGAGGCCCACGACGGCGCCCGCCAGGCGCGCGTGCGCCACGAGGCCGAGCACCTGCTCACCCGCACCGGCCGCGGCGCCGGCAACGTCACCGCCTTCGCGCCGGGATCGACCTTCCGCACCGCGGGCCACCACCGCGCCGACGGCGACGGGCAGTACCTGCTCACCCGCGTCGAGCACGTCGTGCAGGCCTGGAGCGACCTGCCCGAGGACGTGCGCGCGAGCGAGCACCTCGCCGGCGCCCTGCGCGACGCGGGCGTCACCCCCGGCAGCGGGCGCGAGAGCGCGCGGCGCTACGTCAACCACTTCGAGTGCATCCCCGCGGCGGTGCCGTTTCGGCCGGCGCGGGTGACGCCGCGGCCGCTGGTGCACGGCTCGCAGACCGCGAAGGTGGTGGGACCGCCGGGCGAGGAGATCCACACCGACTTCCACGGCCGCATCAAGGTGCAGTTTCACTGGGACCGCCTCGGCCACGAGGACGAGCACTCGTCGTGCTGGATGCGCGTGGCGCAGAACTGGTCGGGGCCCAACTGGGGCTTCGTGTTCACGCCGCGCGTCGGGATGGAGGTGGTGGTGACCTTCCTCGACGGCGACCCCGACCGGCCGCTGGTCACGGGCTGCTCGTACAACGGCGAGAACCACGTGCCGTACGGGCTGCCCGGGGAGAAGAGCAAGAGCGTCATCAAGACGCGCAGCACCCCCGGCGGCAACGGGTACAACGAGCTGCGCTTCGAAGACCTCGCCGACCAGGAGGAGGTCTACCTCCGCGCCCAGAAGGACCTCAACGAGTGGGTGCTCCACGACCAGAGCACCAAGGTCGACAACAACCAGTCGCTGGTGGTCGGCAAGCACCGCACGAAGCTGGTGAAGGCCAACGAGAAGAACACCATCGAGAAGAACCGCACCACGATGGTGCGGGCCAACGACTCGCTCGAGGTCACCGAGAACCTCGACATCACGGTGCACGGCTCGCGCGGCATGTCGACGCAGGTCGACGAGACGGCCTACGTGCGCGCCGACGGGCGCATCGTGCTGGAGTGCGGCGGCAGCACGATCATCATGACGCCCGACTCGATCACCCTGTCGTCGAAGACGGTCACCGTGCTCGGCGAGACCGAGGTGGTGGTGCGCGGCGGCAAGGTGAAGATCAACTGAGCGGGAGAGGAGCGCGGCGATGCCAGAAGCAGGAAGGAAGGGCGACGACGCCCGCTGCCCGGCCGACTCGCACGGGTGCCCGGCGTGCCCGCACGACGTGACGGGTCCGGCGGTGGAGGGTTCGCCCGACGTGGAGATCAACGGCCGCGACGCGCTGCGCGTGGGCGACCGCGGGACGCACGCCGCGTGCTGCGGGCCCAACCAGTGGCAGGCGGTGGGCGGCGCGCCCGCGGTGTTCATCAACGGCCAGAAGGCGCACCGCGTGGGCGACGGCGTGGCGCACTGCGGCGGCGACGGGAAGCTCGCCTCGGGGAGCGGCGACGTGATCATCGGCGACCTCGCGGGCGGCAGCGCCGTCGAGGTGGCGCACGACCAGTCGATGGACATCGAGTACACCGACGCGATGGGGCGCGCGATCGGCAAGGCCACCGTGCACATCGTGTGTCCGCACAAGAAGTGGGACGACCGCGAGTTCGACGGCACCGTCGAGCTTACCGGGCTGTGTAAAGACGCGGCGGTGCTGGTGCTCAAGCCGCTGCACAAGTTCAATTCCGACTGAGACGGAGCGACGATGAACGATCCCCCCCCGCCGCCGCGGCGCCGCCCCGATCACGTCGTGACCCCGCCCTCGGCGTCGGGGCGGGCGACCAACGGCGCCTTCCAGGGCGCGCCCAACGGCCGGGCGCGCAGCGTCGTCGAGCACTCGGTCTATAACTGGATCGAGCTCGTCTACAAGGCCTTCGGACTGGAGGTCCCGAGCGAGAACAAGAAGGTCGCGTTCCTGGGGGTGCGGGAGACCACCTTCGCCGACGGCGCGGGCCTCGGCACCGAGCAGCTCACCAGCCGCGAGAAGGCCGCGGGCAGCTCGGTGGGCGAGACGCCGACCACCACCGCGACGCAAGACCTCTCGGCCGTCACCCGCGACCAGGACCGCTTCACGCGCGACGCGAAGGGCAACGCGCAGACGGCCATGGACAACTCCAAGGTGCGCTTCAACGACCTGCTCTACATGGCCTGGACCAACGAGGGGCAGGCGCTCGACCAGCACGTCGAGGTGTTCCGCTGCACCATCGACCCGGGCTTCAACGAGGACGACACCACCGGCACGCCGCTGCTGCTGGAGGGCTACCCCTACAAGCTCAAGCCCACGACCCACCACGTCCGGGTCGACGGCGTGAAGGTGCAGCGCGACGGGGCGCTCCAGGTCTACTCCGGGACGGCGCCCAACATCCGGCTCGCGCGCGAGGCCACCAAGACCAAGAGCGTCTTCACCAACATCCAGGACGCCACCCTCCGCGGGCACGAGAAGAACGGCGACGCCGACTGGCTCTTCTGCACCGACGAGTCCAACACCACGATCCACATCCACTGGTCGGGCGACTACGGCGAAGACCAGCAGGTGAAGAACTGGTCGACGGGCTGCACCGTGCTCGCGCACTCCCGCGACTCCGACCGCTACAAGACCGACTTCCGCAAGCCCTGGGAGGCCGCCCCCAACAAGGACGAGATCCCCTACCTGGTGGTGTCGAGCAAATACATCGTCTTGTATGACGACTGGTCGGCGGCGCTGCGGGCCAACCCCGGCACGCGCCCCACCGCCGCCTCGGTCATCAAGCTCGAGGGCATGCCCGTGATGCCCGGGCCGCGGCCCGCCGACGCCATCCCCGGGGGCTACGCCGTGGCGCCCGCGGGCATGGCGCCGCCGCCGGGGCGCGTGCCCTCGATCGCGACGGTTCCCTTCGTCGAGGAGGTGCAGCGGGTCATCGGCCAGCTCGAGGCCGGCACCTACGCCAGCGCCCCGCGCGCCCCCTCGCAGGCCGTGCTCGCGGCGCGCTTGAAGACGTCGCTCCAGAACCTGTCGATCCAGACCCTGACCACGGCGACGAGCCTGGTGCCGCCCGCGCGGGCGCAGTGATGGCGTAGAGTCGGCTCCACTGCCGCCATGAAGGACATCATCGTCGTCGCCATCGTGTTCGCGGTGCCCATCACCGCCATCGTGTCGTGGGCGAAGATCAAGCTGCGCCGCCTGGAGCTCGAGGCCGGCGTCGGCGGCGGCAAGGCCCTCGAAGACCGGCTCATGCGCCTCGAGCGCGAGCGCGCCGACCTGCAGGAGCGCGTCGACGCGCTGGAGTCGATCGTGACGATGGACGCGCCGGTGCAGCCCCGCACGCGGGTGCGCGTCGAGGCCGCCCAGGCCGC
>JAQBQI010000871.1 GCA_028287085.1 Myxococcaceae bacterium | reverse complement strand
GAGCCCGTCGACTCGCCCGGCCCCGCGCCGTCGCCCGCGCCGGCCCCGCGCCCGCAGCCCGACCCCGCCCAGGTGCTGCGCGTCCCGGTGGCGGGCGCGCCGTCGCGGGGGCCCTCCACCGCGCTGGTCACCGCGGTGGTCTTCAGCGACTTCCAGTGCCCCTTCTGCGCGCGCGTGAACGTCACCCTCGACGCCCTGCGCGCCCGCTACGGCAACGAGCTGCGCGTCGTGTGGCGCCACCAGCCGCTGCCCTTCCACCCCGACGCCCGCCCCGCCGCCGAGGCCGCCGCCGAGGCCTTCGCGCAGCGCGGCAACGCCGGCTTCTGGCGCATGCACGACCTGCTCTTCGCCCACCCGCGCGAGCTCGACCGCGCCCACCTCGAGGGCTACGCGCGCACCGTCGGCCTCGACCTCGGGCGCTTCCGCTCGGCGCTCGACCAGCACACCCACGAGGCGGCCATCGCGCGCGACGCCGCGCTCGCCGCCGGCCTCGAAGCCACCGGCACGCCGCACTTCTTCATCAACGGCGTGCGCCTCGTCGGGGCGCAGCCCGAGGCGACCTTCGCGCGCCAGATCGACGCCGCCCTCGCCGCGGCGCGCGCCCGCCTCGCGGCCCGCCCCGCCGTCACCCGCGCGGGCCTCTACGACGCCCTCATGGCGACCGCCGACACGGCCGTGCGCCGCGTCGCCCCGGCGCCCGCCGCCGACGAGCCCGCCGACGACCCCGACCGCGTATACGTCGTCGCGCCCGACCCCGCCGCGCCCGCCTTCGGGCCGCGCGCCGCCCGCGTCGTCATCGAGCACTTCACCGACTTCCAGTGCCCCTTCTGCGCGCGCGTGGCGCCGACCATCGCGCAGATCCGCGAGCGCTACGGCGACCGCGTGCGCTTCGTCTGGCGCAACTACCCGCTGCCCTTCCACGACCGCGCGCTGGAGTCCGCCGAGGCCGCGCTGGAGGCCTTCGCGCAGCAGGGCAACGACGGCTACGACCGCTTCCGCGACGCCCTCTTCGCGCACCCGGGCGGGCTCGCCCGCGCCGACCTCGAGCGCTACGCCGAGGCCCAGGGGCTCAACCTCGCGCGCTTCCGTTCGGCGCTCGACCAGCACACCCACGCGGCGCGCATCCGCCGCGACGTGGCCGCGGCCGACGCCACCGGCGCGAGCATCGGCACGCCGGCCTTCTTCATCGGCGGGCGCTTCGTCGCGGGCGCGCTGCCCTTCGCGGAGTTCCAACGGCGCATCGACGCGGCCCTCGCCGCCGCGCGCTGAGACCTCACCCCCCAACCCCCTCTCCATGAATGGAGAGGGGGAGCAAGAGCCTGAAACCAAGCGATTTCGTGGCGCTCCGACCCCCCTCTCCATTCATGCAGAGGGGCCGGGGGTGAGGTCACGCCGCAGACGCGTCGAGGGGGTTTCGCCTACGGCGCGACGGAGGCGTCGGCGGCGGGCGCCGGCAGGCGGCTGCGGGCGCAGTGGTTCTGCAGCGCCGACAGGAGGTTCTGGCAGCGCATCGCGGCGCCCGACTGCGGGGCGTTGTAGGCCGCGCAGCGGAGCGCCTTCCACTGCGCGCCGGAGTTGTAGTCCTGCGGGTGGGGGACGCCGTCGCAGAGGCCGGGCGTGGGCGCGGCCGAGGAGAGGCACGCCGAGGTGAAGCTCTGCACCGAGACCTGGCAGCCGAAGGCCGCGTCGCCGCAGCGCTGCACCCGCGTGAGGCCCTCGTCGACGCACTCGGACTGCGCGCGGCCGCGGGCCCAGGTGCGGGCCTCGGCGTTCTGCCGCTGGGTCTCCTGCACGAAGGCGCCGAGCTTCTCCTTGCCCACCTTGACGAGCACCACCGAGCCCACGAGGCACGCCAGCGCCAGGACGCCGATGATCGACAGGATGATCTTTGCGGTCTTGCCCATTGGACGCGTCGCTCCCTCGGCCAACGCGGTAGCCCGCGCGCGGCCCCGGCGTCAACCGGCCTTCAGGGGAAGAGCGTCGCCGGCACCGGCCGCAGCGCCGTGGCGAGCGTGCCGTCGCCGACCTGCCCGTAGCGGTTGAGGCCCCAGCAGTACACGCGGCCCCGCGCGCCCGCCGCGCCGACGAGGGCGCAGCGGTGGTTGGAGAGCGCCGGCGCGTCGGAGAAGATCGCCGAGGTCAGCGCGACGACCCCCCCGAGGCCCGCGAGCGTCGTGGGCGCGACCGCGCCGGACATCGTCCCGGTGCCGAGCTCGCCGTCGCGCTGCAGGCCGAAGCACGACGCGCGGCCGTCGGCGAGGCGGGCGCACATGCCGTCGGTTCCGCCCGAGAGGAAGTCGACGCCCGCGAGGCCCGCGACGGGCCCCGGTGCCAGCACCAGCCCGGCGCCCGCGTCGGCGTCGCGCGCGAGGCGCCCGCTGGTGTTCTCGCCCCAGCACCACGCCTCGTTGGCCTGGGTCACCGCGCAGGTGAAGCCCCGGCCCACCGCCACCGAGCGCGCCGCCGGAACCCCCGCCACGCGGGTCGGCGTCGTCAGCGGCGTCGCGGTGCTCGCGCCCGTCACCTGGCCCACCGTGTTGGCGCCCCAGCAGTACACCGCCCCGGCGCCGTCGACGGCGCAGGTGTGCCCGCCCACCGAGGCCGAGGTCACGCCCGTCAGCCCCGGCACCCGCGTCGGCGTCGCGACCGTCGCGGGCGCCGTCCCCAGCCCGAGTTGGCTCGACCCGTTGGCGCCCCAGCACCACAGCGTCGCGTCGGCGCGGATCGCGCACGAGTAGCCCGACCCGCTCATCACCCGGCGCGCGTCGTCGACGAGCAGCACCCGCGTCGGCGGCAGCACCGCGGCGCCGCCGTCGCCGAAGGCCGCCCCGCTGCCGACCTGCCCCGAGTGGTTGTCGCCCCAGCACCACACCTCGCCGGCCGCCGTGCGCCCGCACGCGAAGTTGCCGTCGAGCGTCACCTCCGCGATCGCCGGCAGGCCGGGAACCTCCGTGATGCCGGCGGTTCCGCCGTCGCCCGCGCCGCTCCCGAGGACGCCGTACACGTCGACGCCCAGACACAGCACGCGGCCGTCTTCGAGCGCCGCGCAGGTGTTCGACGCGCCCGCGGCGACGCTCACCACCGGCGAGTAGCAGCCCGCGTCGTCGCAGCGACGGCCCGCGTCGGCGCCGACGTCGGCGCCCGCGTCGGCGCCCGCGTCACTCCCAGCATCGGTGCCCGCGTCGGTGCCCGTATCGGTCCCTACGTCGGCGCCCGCGTCGATGCCGGCGTCGCTCCCCGCGTCGGCGCGCGCGTCGGCCGGCACGTC